>NZ_CALMCQ010000380.1 GCF_937863175.1 uncultured Meiothermus sp.
GCGACATGGCGATCGACGGCGAACTCGCAAGCCGCCTCCACCACCGCCCCCAGCGCCCGCCGGGCCAGATAGCCCCCGTTGTAGATGTCCTGCCCAAGCATCCTGACCACCCCCGAGGTGGGGAAAGCCAGGCCGGTGAGCAGGCGAATCAGGGTGGTCTTGCCAGAGCCATTAGGCCCGGCCAGGGCGTAGACTTCGCCCGGCTGTACAGCAAAGGTAATGTTCTCCAGCAGGGGTTTACGCCCGTACTTTTTACCTAAGTCCTGGGCCTCGAGGGCAGCCCCGGGGGTGCTGGTTGCCACAGCTTCACTCATGGGTGTGATTATACGGAGGTAACGCGCCGGGACTTGTTCACGTCCGGCAGATGCGTGGCTGGAGTAACGAAATGACGGAAAAGGCGAAAAGAACAGGTGTTCCCTATTCTCTATGCTCCTTCTGGCCGTGCTATAGCGCCTGTTATGCCCGCCACTCTTGTCTTTCGGATTCCCTGTGTTATCCTCGAGGTCGCGTCCTCGGTCTGACGCGGCGCGCCAGCGTGAACCGGGTCAGGGCCGGAAGGCAGCAGCCCTAAGCGCCCCGGAGCGGGTGCCGTCAGGAAGCCGGGGACGCTTTTTTGCGCGAGAATCGCGATAGCCGGATTAGCCTGGTGTAGAGGCTTTTGAAGCATCTGCCTGAAAAGAGGGCACCGGCGTTCCGGTGCCCCTGAGGTTGTTTTTAGCTATTTTTTCTTCTCGCGCAGACAGAACCCGACTGCTTTGGAACTGTGGTGGCCCACCGAAGCGCTGTTGACAATGGCGCGATCCGATACACTCACCACCATCACATAGCCGCATGGCTGCATCCCTGCGGTATTGAGCGACCAGGCATTGCCGGGGGCAGCAGCGGTCGGGGTGGTTCCGCCCGAGGGAACCGGCTGCCCGGCAGGCGCCGCGAAGGGAAGGGTGCCCAGGCTGTAAGAACCAAAGTACGGGTCGCGGGCTACAAAGCGACCGGTAATCGTCACACCCTCGATAAAATCTTTGCAGTTGCCACCGGAGTCAATGCTAATGTCAGCTTCGGGCCAGGTGTTGTCGAGTTGTACCCGGTGGGTCTCCTCGGCCACAATGGCGAGCTCGTTGGGGGCCGTCGCCCTTTGTATGCGGAGCTCCCACAGCGCATCCCCAGCGGTGTCCCACCAGGCCATGCGGTTATCAATGTCCGGGGCATAGGCAAAGAAGCCATTCATTACCTCAGCGTTGGTAAAGGGAACCAGGCTGGGGCTGACCAGCTTGAGGGTGGTGGTGACGTTGCCCCAGGACTCCCAGGCCAGGGTATCGGGGTTCTGCCGACGTACCTGCACCCGGTAGTACAGGCCGGGATAGGTAGGCCCGGTTACCACCACCCGGCCCGCAAACGGGCAGGGGCGGCCCAGGGCATCGGGGGCTATACCGTTTTCGAAAGTGGCACTGGGCAGGGTGAGGCCGCTCGATGCACTGATATCGGTCACCACGATCCCGCCAATACGGTAGAGGTTGATGCCGGGCCGGCCAGACCGGATCACCACGTGGGCATCCATCCGATTGCCCCAGTAGGGTACCGCGTCAGGGTTGGTGGTGGAAGGGGGCGTATTCCAGGAGAGCACCGCCCGAATTCGCGAGGGTCGGGTTTTGTCGCAACTGCGCCGGTGCTGGTTCAGATCTACTTTGAGGATGGCCGCATAGTGCAAACCCCCGGCGGGAATGCTGGCAATATCGTGCACCTTGACCTGGGCCGTGCCCATGTAGGTCCATTCGCAGGTGTCGTGCCAGTCGGCCCAGAAGGCCACATACTCGGTGCTGCCCTTGCTGCACAAATCACCCGAATAGCCGTTTGGCCGCTTGATGGTAAAGGTCGCTACCATCCACTCACGATTGGTGTCCAGTGCCAGGCAGTCCAGCTCTTCGTAGCCAGTATTGCCCTTGGTTTTGCCAAGGGCCTCGATGGCCGAAACCCAGTCCAGCCCCAGCCCCTTCCACAAGGCTGCCTGCTCTTGAAGCAGGGCCGGGCTGACCTCTGCGGTAAGAGCCTGGTGCAGATGCTGGACGGCAAAGCGATGCGGCTCGACGCTTAGCTTGACTTCCTTGGCCTGCACGGCTGGCTTACCCCCATAGAGTTTGACCAGCTCGGGTAGTTCCAGCGGCGGGGGATCGGGGAGTGGGATGGGCAGGATGGTTTCTTTGGCCAGCTCGGGTACGACCTTGAATTTTTCCCAGATAACGGGCTGGATGGTGTCCAGCAAGCACCACCATTTGTTGAGGGGTTTGATCTGGATGTGATTCTCGAGCACACTACCCCAGACCGGTTTCCAGTTCTCGGCACCAGGGCCAGCCGGCGGTACCACCTCCCACGACAGGATGGCCCGCACCCTGGGCAGCAACGGGGTATCGCAACACCATCGCCTGGGATCAAGCTTGAGGCTGAGGGCGTAGGTGAGGGGTTTGTCGGGGTCTTTGGCGCAGTCGGCTGTGTTGGGGATATCGTGCACCTTGAAAGCCGTCAGGCCCTCGTTAACCCAGCCGCTGCCATAGTTCACCCAGAAACGTACATACTCGGTGGTGCCGGACTGACACAGGTTGCCACCGTAGCCAAAGGGCAGCTTGATCGCGACCACGGCCTCGAGCTGATCGAGGTCGGGGTTGTAGCCTGTACAGGTGATCTCCTCGTATTTGCTGCTGGAAAGAGGCAGAACTGCCTTGAGGGCACTGCTGGTTTCGTTGCCAAAATAGTTGGGGTTTTTGGCGATCAGCTCACGGAACTGTGAGCGTTCCTTTTCGATGCGCGGTAAGGCTGCTTTTTCTTTTGCCATGACCCACCTCATTAGTTCAGGTCAGGGTTGCCAGCACCCACCCCTGGCCTGATTTCGAAAAAAGCACCTCTGGCCCGAGGTATGCCGGTGTATGGCCCTGCATCGGTGGTCTTCACGCAGACACAACCCTTTGTGGCTCGGACTCCTGCAACAAAGGCTCTTATGAAGACCCTCTAGGGTGGAAAGACCGCTAAAGAATCAAGCTGGCGCCACCTCCCTTTCGCTTGATCACCCCATCAAGCCGGGCCTGGAGGCCAGTGTGGATTCACCAGCAAATGCAGTGAAGGATGCAAAAGTCGAAGGGCCTCGAGTATTCACCCTAGCAAACCCAACGTTACATTCCCGTTACTGTCCTGGCCGACGTCACACAGTCAGAAAAGGCATACATCGGTCAAAAAATTATGGCGCCGACCCATGGGTTTCAGCATGAATGACGGGTGAAAAAAGCCTGATGCAGGGCTCGAGGTAGAACACTGTCTGGCCAGGCTGAATCCCAAATGGTTCGAAACAATCGAGATTATGGCTATAGAGAGTCAAATTGACCGCTTCTCACCTGGCTGCATCTTATACTTCCTGGGATGTTGCAGCGCTATCTATTACGCGAAACCCTATCGCTGTATCTGCTGGGTGTGCTGCTGTTCGTAGGTCTGATCACCTTCGACCTGCTGTCGTCACTCTCGGGGGCGTTTCTACGGGCCAAAACGCCGGTCGGAGAGATTCTTCTGATGGTTGGCTACCGGGTGCCCCACACCCTGGGCATTGCCCTGCCGCTAGGGCTGGTGTTTGCCCTGCTGGTGGCGCTGGCCCGCTGGATTCGGCTGTCCGAACTTAAGGCCGCCTATGCAGCCGGCGTGCCACCGCGCACCTTCATTGGTCCGGTGGTGGCGCTGGGGCTGGTGGTGGGGGCCCTCGTACTGGTCAACGAAGGCTGGGTCAAGCCCATCACCCAGGAGCGCTTCGAGGCTTTGCAATACAAAATTTACTATGGTTCGGAGCCCTCCGGTGTGCTCACCGAGCGCACCTACACCCCCCAGGGGCTGGGCGTGTACTATGCCCAGCGCATCTATCCGCCCCCCCAGGGCGAGGTGGGTTCTCGGCTGGAGGGCATTCGGGTGGTGGAGCCTGGCGGCTCCGTCTGGAGCGCTGAACGAGGGGTCTGGGTGAGTGGGGCCTGGCGGCTCGAAAACGCCTACCGGGTAGATCCTAGTGGCAAGATCTTCCAGGAGGCCGAACACCCCCTTCCCTTTCCCATCGGCGTACGGCCAAAGGCCATTTCCTACGAAGCCATGCGGATGACCGACCTCCACGCCACTGCCCTGGCCGACCCCGCGGCACAGTTTCCCCTGGCCCGGCGGTATGCCAATGCGGTCGCAACCGTGGTGCTGGCCTGGCTGGCTATCGTAATTGGCCTCTCCTTGCGCGAATCGGCCTGGGCCTTTATTGCCGTGGTGGGGCTGATTTTCGGCTACTATACCCTCTTCACCCTATCGGCACAGTTCGCCCGCTTCGACCTGCTTGGCGCTTATGGGGCCTGGCTGCCCAACCTGGTATATGGGGGACTGGCCCTTTTCGGAACCTGGAGGCTGTTGCGATGATGGGATCCGTCGCCTGGCGCCCAGAACCTGGTCGGCTCACTGCAACGCTGGTGAGATCCCCCCGCATTCCAGACCACCGCTACGCACGGGTGGTGCGCGGGCGCACCCTACATCCGCTGCACGAATCCACCCTTTCGGTCAACGAAGGATCTTTAGAGCCCTCCCTTCCAGCCTTTCTTCCGCTTCCCTGCTCTCGCTTCCGCCCATGGAGGCGGCCATGAACGCCCTTGACCGCTACCTGACCAGGGAAGTTGGCACCTATGTGCTGGGGGCGCTGGCAGTGGTGGTGCTGGCCCTTCTGGGCGGCGCTCTGTACGAGGTACTGGCCCCGCTGCTGGCAAGGGGGGCCGACCCCCTGGTGGTGAGCCAGTATCTGGCCTTCCGGGTGCCCGAGGCGCTGGTGCGGGGCATGCCGCTGGCTTTCTTGTTTGCGCTTCTGCTGGTGCTCTCCCGCATGGGCGAGGAGTCTGAACTTAAGGCCATGCTGGCCGGTGGGGTTTCCAAGCTACGGGTGCTGTTCCCGCTGCTGCTGCTGGGTACTTTTTTGTTCGTAGTATGTCTGGCAGCGGCGGACAGTCTGGTGCCGCGTAGCCTCCAGCAGGGGCAGAATGTGCTGCGCGAGGCCGTCCTGCAAAAACCCAGAGCCTTGCTGCAGCCCGGCACCCGACTGGTGGATGCCTACGGGCGGATCGTGTATGTGGGAGAGGTCGGTGTTACCGGTATCGGCGAGGTGCGGGTCATTACCGCCGACGAAATTCTGGTAGCTGAAAATGGCCGCTTTGAGCAGGGCTTGCTGGTGCTTTCCGAAGGGCTGAGGGTCACTTATGGGGGGGCCAGACCCCGCACCGTCGCACGTTTTGACCGGGCTACGGTTCCGCTGGTCGAGTTGTCTCTGGAACCACCGGGGGGGCTCTTTAGCCTCACGGTGGCCGAGTTGCGCCAGCGCATCGGCCAGTACCGCGCCCAGGGGCTGCCCTACCATGCCGAACTGACCGCTCTGCACCGCAAATGGGCCGAGCCGGCAGCGGTATATTCGTTCGCCATCTTTGCGGTGGGGCTGGCTTTCTACCTGCTGGGCGGCAGCCGCAGCCTGGGCATGCTGGGGGTGGTGGTGCTGACCTTTATCTACTACGCCACCTGGAGCGTGGGCCGCATCCTGGGTGAGCAGGGGGTACTGCACCCCATCCTGGCCGCCTGGGGGCCGAATCTGCTGTACGCGATGGCTGGGCTGGCGCTGCTGCGACTGGGGAAGAGATGAGCAAGTGTGCTGGGGAGAGGGGGGGAGGGGGAGCAAAAGCAGTCTCTCCGCTGCCCCCTTGCTCCACTGCTCCCCTGCTCCTGCTACTCGCCCTGCTGCTCTTTGCACCCGCTTTGGCCCAGGGAACCGAGCAAACACCGACAACGGGGGGCAAACGGCTGAAAATCCTCGAGGCCGAACGTCTGGAACTCCGCAACGAAGCGGGCGAGGAACTCGTCATTCTGGTGGGCAGTCCGGTCAGGATGGATCGGGACGGCGAGCGCATCGAGGCCGAGCGGGTAATTTTCAACCGCACCCAGAAACGCCTGTTGCTGATGGGCGGGGTGCGTTACCAGGACAAACAAGGCCAGTTGATCGAGGCCGAGGAGCTTGAACTTTTCACCGACGACGAGAGCTTTGAAGCGATTGAGGTTCGGATCGAGTCGGGCGAGTTTTTTCTGAGTGGCCCCATCTGCCAGCGGGTCGCCGGGCAGATTTTGCTGCAAGAGGGTTACCTCACCCCCTGCCAGCGCTGCGAGCAGGAGGTGGCCGACTATGCCTTCCAGGCCCGCGAGGTGGTGCTCTATCCGGGCGACCGGATCATTGCGCGGGGGGTCTGGGTACTGTTGCGCGGGGAGCGGAAATTGTATCTACCGGTACTGCTCTTGTTTCTCAACGACCGACGGCCCCGGCTCGAGTTCGGTCAGAGCGATGCCGACGGGGTTTTTGTGAGCACCGACCTGCCCTACGTCTCCGACTTTGGCATCGGCTTCACCCTGCTGCGCTACTTTGAGCGGCGGGGCTGGGGCTTCGGCTTCGACCATTTCGGGGTTGGGGCGGCAGCCGAGCGCTATCAGTTTTTGTATCTGCCTCCCCCGGCGGGACTGGTGCTGCCCGACAGCGACCCGCGCAAGGACGGCATTTACAAATACCGCTTCAGCTACCGACTGGAAGAGTCCGACTGGCGTATCGAAGGGCTGGTGGTGCGAGACGACAGCTCGATCGTCGAACCGCGCTTTTTGCAGGGGGCTGGTGGCCAGCCCGACTACACCACCTTCTTTATCGAAGGAGCCACCCGGCAGACCGCGACCTCCGCGGAGCCGCTTTACCGTCTGACCCTCGACGGGTACCTTGATCACAACCCCCTGGCCCTGCCCAATGAGCGCACCACCCCCAAACGGCTGCCCGAGGCCGAAATTAGTTTCCCCAGAGGTATTGAGGGCGAATTTCGGCTGACCGGACGGGTATTGCTGGGCTATTACGAGGCCCCCAGCAACCCCCTCAACCGCAGCGCCCGGCGGCTGGGGCCCTATATTGGTGCGGGGCGGCTCTGGGTAGAGCACCGCAGCAGCTACCGCCCCGCCGTCCCACCCTGGCCGGGCTTTAGCTTTAGCGTCGAGAACGTTTTTATTGGGCGCTATTACAGCACCCAGAACTTCGACCCGCAGGGCAGTCCCACCGAGTTTGAGCGGCTGATCCGCTGGGATACCCGCTCGAGTGTGGGACAGACCCTGGGGGCCTTCGGCGTGAACCTGAGCCTGAGCCGCAGTGCGGTGGAAGGCGAGACGCCTTTCCAGTTCGACTTCGAGCGGCCCCGAACGGACACCCGCCTAAACGGTTCATTCAGCTTTAGCCCCGACCCGATTTTTTCTTTCACCGCACGGGCTGGCCGCGACCTCGAGCGCCGTATCTTCGACCCCCCCGCCGAGTTCACCCTCACCTCGCGCCCCTTCACCTGGCTAAACCTCACCACCAGCGTGAGCCGCGACCTCGAGCTGGGCCGCTGGAGCATTCTGCGCACCAGTCTCGGCCTGGCTCCCGCCCCTTTTAGCCTCAACCTGAACCACGAGCGCAACCTCGAGCTGGGGCTGGATCGGCTGCTAACCCTGAGTGCTGGCTACAACCCCCTGCCCTTCAACTTCTCGCTGCGCACCGGCTACCGCTACTGGGACGTGCAGGACAAGGAAATCCGGCCACCCCCCCAGATTCCCCTGATCGCCCGCTACGACCCCCTCGAGCTCGCCGCCAGCTACAACCCCCCTGGCAACACCACCTCGTTCTTGCACAGCCGCGACCTGAACAATGGACAGGCTATCCGCACGGAAGTCAATGTGGTGCTGCAAGAAGCCCCCGACAGCTTCCGCCTGCGCCAGACCTTTAGCCACCTCTACGCTCCACTGCCCTCTGTCACCAATCCCATCCCCACCCCCACCGCTGCGCTGCTGGACGGGGTGGCCCAGCTGACCCTGAGCCTGCATACCTTCGTTTTCGCCAACACCGTCGGTTTGAGCCCCGGCAGCGAAACCCGTTTCCGGCTGGGCTACCAGTACAGTTCCGACCTGCTACAGGCCGACCTGCTCTGGAGCTTTCGCGATGGCATTTTGCGCAACCCCCGTCTGGCGGTGCGGGCAGCGGTGCGCGAACCCGAGCTGTTCATCAACGAAGTCTCGGCGGAATTCCACTTCCCTGAAATGGAAAACCCCCTCACCCTCGAGGACGACACCCAGGCTTTTCTGCGCTTTTTGCGCTTTAGCGGCGAGATGGAGATCCTTCCTGCGCCCCTGCGCATGGAAGACCCCCCCGGACTCTCGTTGCAGGGCTTCCTCAGCCTCGAGCGCCTGACCGACCAGACGGGACGTTTCCGCGTGACATTGCGTGAGTTTGGCCCCACCTTCAGCTTTATGGGCCTCGAGAGAACCCGCCTCTTTTACCGCATGGTATGGACAGCCCCCGAGACCGGCGGTCCCAACCCTCGCGAATTTTTCTTACCCAACCTCGAGGGCACCATCCTGCGCCCGCGTTTTGATCTGATTATTGACCGTTGCTGCTGGGCCTTCCGGGCCAGCCTCGATACCCTTAAGCAGGAGTTCAAATTTTCCTTTGCGCTGGGGGGTGATGCCGCCGAGTTCCTGTTTAGCCAGAACAGCATTGTCTTACCCGGTGGCATCCGGCTCCCCACCCCAGGAGGACGCTAGATGAAGCGGCTTGCCCCAGCACTGACCACTGGCCTGCTTCTGGCTTTGCTTACCGCCTGCACCGGGAGCCGCGAGGAACCCACCCGTGCTTTGCTGGCCGTCGGCGTGGTCACCCCCAACGCCAGCACCCCTTCGCAAATTCGCTTTTTCCAGACCAGCACCCTCCAGCCTGGCAATTTCGACCCGCCTCGCCGGGTGGGCAGTTGGGATCTGGACGAGCCCATCGTAACCCTGCTCTACCGCCGCAGCCTCGAAGAAGGGGGCAACGACCAGCTCTGGGTGCTCACCCCCGGCCGCCTGCGCCGCTACATCGCCAACCATCTCACGGTGGACGACGTGGGAACTCCCCTGCTCGACGGCGGCTTCGACCAGGCCCTGAATGTAGACTGTGCCCGGGGCTATCTGCGCCAGGGGGAGGGCCGGGTTTTGCTGGTTTGTCCGCCCGCGCCCGCCACCCCCCCGCGCCCCATCGAGGAGTACCACGCCTGGATCATCCCCTTTACCGCCACCGCCCTCCCGAGTCCCATTGATTTTCGGAATCCCAACCTGGTGCGCCTGACCGCTCCCGTGCGGCTAGCCCTGGGAGTAAACGACCAACTGCTCTACCTGACCCCGCGCGAGTTTGGGCGGTTCGATCTAGTCACCTCACCTGCCCAGCGAGTTCTGGACTCCCGCTTTGCCACCTCGAGCCCCACCGACCTGATTCTGGTCGGAAGCCAGGGACTGGGCCTGCTGGACGACAACGACCCCACCACCACCGACACCACCCTGGTCACCTGGAACCTCGATGCGACCAGTGAGGTAGGGGTTTTCCCGGATGGCAACATTGCTGCACGGTTCTTTGCCAGGGGCGCACCCCCGGTTTTTGTGCTGGGCACCGGGCTGGCCCGCTTCGAGGGGGGCTTCCAGTTGCCTCGCGAAACAGAAAGCGGGCTTCGGCGCACACTCCCCTACCGTACAGCTACGGTAGGAATTGATCAGTTTTTATATACCGCCGCCGATCTGGACCCCCCCACCCTCCTGGTGATTGACTTAACGGTCAATATTTCCAACGCCCTCACCACTGCCGGGGTTCGTTTTTCCTCGCTGGGCAGCTTCCAGGAGCGCATCACCGGGCTGGCCTTCATCCCGGTCGAATAGCTACTCTTATACCACCTCTGCGCGTCAGTGGAACTCTCCATATCGCTTTTGGGTCGCGGTGTACGCAGTCCTGGCATTACCCTTACGAATATCCCTGTCCCCCGAGGTGCAATTGGGGTAGTTTGGGAATATGGAAATTCACCACATCGGCATCGCAGTGCAAGATTTGGAACCAGCCGCCCAGCCCTACCTGAAACTGGGGTATAGGCTCGAGGCCAAAGGCAGCGTAGAGAGCCAGGGGGTTGAGGTCTGGATGCTGGAAAGCGGGCACAGCCGGCTCGAGTTTTTGCGTGCCACCCGGCCCGATTCGGCCATCGCCAAATTCATCGAGAAACGGGGGCCGGGGATGCACCATATTGCCCTAGCCACCCCCAACCTCCAGGCCGAACTTCAGCGCCTGGCCGCAGAGGGCACGCCCCTGATTGACGCCACCCCGCGCCCAGGGTTTGGGGGCCATCTGGTAGCCTTTATTCATCCCAAATGGTCAGGCGGGGTGCTGGTCGAGCTGGTCGAGGCAGAGGGTCACCAGTAGACGGTTGTTCCGGTGTTTACACCATGCGTCGCAGAAACCACAACCGAAACTTCTACCGTGGGCGCACTTAGACCACTACTTGGGAGCCGACCGGCGAAACCAGGGCAGGGTGTCCAGCGCGTAGGCCCGCCAGGCCGCCAGCACGATACCAAAGCCCACGCCAGCCAGCAAAATCAGGTATACGTAGCGCTCGAGGTGGGGAATTTTGGATCCCACGTAGTAGGCCACCAGGGTCAGGCCCTGTGTCCAGAGCAGGCTCCCCAGCAAGCTCAACAAAAAAAAGCGCCACCAGGGCATCTTGAGCGTGCCGCACACAAAAGGTACCACGGCCCGGAACACCGGCACATACGGGCCAATCAGAATCGAAAGCGGGCCAAACCGCGCCATGAAGCGATGGGTGCGTTCTAAGTCTTCGTGCTTTACCCTGGCTTTGCGGAGCAGGGCCGGCCCGATTTTACGCCCTAGAAAATAGCCCAGGTTGTTGCCCAGCACCGAGCCCAAAAACAGCACCGACAAAGCTACGAACAGATGCAATTGGTTGGCGGCAGCCAACAACCCTACCGCAATTAGCAGGGAGTCGCCTGGCAGAAAAAACCCTACCAACAAGCCTGTTTCCACAAATACGGTGGCGAAAATACCCAGATACCCCGCTGCTTGCACATAGGCCGTTACTTCCATGAACCACACCCTAATGCAAAAGGCAAAGAACCGGCAAGCCAAACCGAACCATAACTCCGGGTTACGCCGGGGCTAACGGCCAGCGTACAAGGCCCAAAGCGGAAGGTCGAAGGCAAGGAAAAGAGGTTCGGTTCCAACGTTGGCTGTTCAGCGAGGCGGAAAAATCTGCAACTCCATCACCCGGCCTCTGGGGCTGCGGCTGGCCGCATAGACCAGGCTTTCGGCAATCTCGCCAGGGTCTACCCAGGCCATCGGGTCGGCATCGGGCATCTCTTTGCGGTTGGCCGGGGTATCCACCGCACCCATGGGATACACAATCGCCACCCGCACTGCCGTGCCCGCCAGCTCGGCGTCCAGCGAACGCAGGTAGGTCGCGACGGCTGCCTTAGCGGCTGCGTAGAGCGCCACTCCGGGCCCCGCCCCATTCCAGGCTGCGGCTGCCGAAATTCCGGCGATAAAGCCGTCTTTCTGGCCCAGCAACTCGGGAATAATGGCCCGGGTCATATAAAACAAGGTGCGCATGTTCAGATCGAACATCCGGTCGTAGAGGCTGGGATCGGTGTCTTTGATGGGCGCGTATGCGAAGCCCCCTACGGTGTGAACCAGGCCATCCACCCGCCCCATCTGCGCTTTCACCTGCCGAATCAACATCTCGGCATCGGGGTAGTGGGTCAGGTTGGCTACAAAAGCCCGCCCACCCAATTCCTGTGCCCGCTGCTGGATGGTTCCCTCGTGCGCATCCACCAGAGCCAGTCTGGCCCCGGCCTGGGTAAAGGAGCTGGCGATGGCCCCCGCAATGGCGCCCCCGCCTCCAGTCAGGATAAAGGCTTTTCCCTCGAGCGTCTGCATGGCCCAATTATTGGCCCCAAAGCCCCCAACCGCATGTCTTTACGCTTACATTCGGCCCTATTCTGCACACACGATGGGGTCACGCGATTTCGGAACCTCATCCGACCCGTTGGGTTGTTTATCTTGCTCCCGAGGCTACAGCGCACAATGTGAAGCAACCGGGTCATTCTGCCCCTGGGCCTGGGATATGATCGGAACCGGGTAGCTCTTCGGAGTGTCCCACTCAGCAAACTTGCAGATGCTGGAGCGGCGGTTCATGGCTGCGGTCACTCAGAAGACCGCCCCCTGGAGGTTTATGGCAACGAAAAAAGTGGTACTGCATCGCTTGGGCGGACATCGGTTTGTAGGCATCAACCAGCAGGGCGACCGGGTAATGGTGGACGGCGACCAGCCCTCTACCGGGATGCGCCCCATGGAACTACTGCTCGCGGCCCTGGCAGGCTGCACCGCCTATGATGTGGTGGACATCATGGAGAAGAAGCGCCAGCCCCTGGCCAGCTACCGCGTGGAGGCAGTGGGCGAACGAGCGGAGACCCATCCCAAGCGTTTTACCCAGATCGTGGTAACCCACTATGGCGCTGGCCCACACGTAACCAGGGAGGCCCTCGAGCGGGCCGTGGAACTCTCCCACACCAAATACTGCTCGGTCTCCGCTACCCTCAACACCCCCGTCGAGACCCGGGTGGTACTCGAGCCCTGGCAGGACGAAAAGCAGCTTCAACCACAACCGTAAATTTTTCTAGAGCAAACCCCCATGCACTCTCATGCACGGCTCTGGTAGCGTTGCGGCATGAGAGTGCTCATTTTGGCTGCTGCACTGGTTTTATCTGGTTTTACCCTGGCCCAGACTGCTTCTAATCCTGCGCCCATAAGCTGGGGCCAGTACACCATTCGGCAGGAGGCGGGTTTACTGCGAATTATCCGTTCAGATCGTACTCAAGTAGAGATTAGGGGTGGCCGCTTCGAGGTCAAGCAGGTCGAACTGACCGGACGGGCACCCGTTGAGCTCTGGATTAACGAGATTTCGGGGCCAAACACCACCGCCTATTTCTTCACCCAGGAACAGGGTTTTCGCAACCTGCTGATCTACCGGGGTCGTACAGCGGGGGTGTTGGAAGTGCGCGATGTGAACAACGACAGGCGGGCCGAGATTATCGTAGGTACCGATGTGTTTGCCGATTTTGGCGGGTTGCCCAGGGAGGTTTATCCGCGCCTGACCTACATCCTGGCCTGGGATGGGGTGCGCTACGTGGATGCCACCGCCCGCTTCCCCACCCTGGGCTTTCGCACCCTCTCGTATTACCGCGAAGCCCTGAGAGACGCCTTGATTCAAAGAGACGATGTCAACGCCCGCAGCGCCGCGCTGGGCTATTACGGGCGCGGGCTAATTACGGGTCAGGCCGAAGAGGCCAAAAAGTGGCTGATGGCCAACACACCCCAGGAAATCCGGCGCTGGCTGCTGGATCTGGAAGGCGAGGCCATCCGGGCTATCTATGCCGATTTTGCCTGCCGGGTCACGGTGAGCTACAGCCGGAACCTGCCCCCCAGGCCTGTTTGCAACGGGTAGAGCCTTCCTCAAAAAGGTTCAATGGGTCGGCGTATCGAGAGCTGCACCGTAGAGCTTGCTCCATAGAGCTTGCTCCAGGATGGGAACAAGAATTTGGCAAAGGATACATCTCGCGAATTGACATTACAGCAGAACCTGCTTCTGGGAAGGGGCGATTCCGGCTAGAGCTGCTTCCAGTACGGTCTTATCCAGATTCACCACCTCGCCATAGCGCAGATACACCAGCCGCACCTCAGGCTCGAGCTCCCAGGCCTGGCGTAGGGCAGCCAGGTAGACCCCCAGTTGGAAGTAGTAGCGCTCGGGCTGCACCTCGAGGTCGGTCTTGTAATCTTCCAGATACCATTTTTCCCCCACCCGGTACAGGCGGTCTATAATCCCCTGCCAGACCGTGGAGCCGATGGGAAGGGCCATGGCAAACTCGGGATAGTCTTCGTCGCGCGGCCAGGGGAGTAGACCGCCCAGAAGCTGCTGGTAGTTTTGCAGCAGCACCTTCACCTCGGCCATGATGCCTGCACGCTCGTCCGGGCCGAAAGGAAACATGACCTCCTGGGCCTCGAGGTTGGCCAGGTGCTCCGGGCTACCCCCCTGCCAGTTCTGCCCAATAGCGTAGTGCACCAGGGTGCCGATGGCCCGCGCCCGGCCTGGAATTTCCTCGCCCTCTGCGGGGTCGGGCAGCGGCAGGGGTTCAGCATCCAGACGCTTGAAGGCCGAGGGGGAGAAGAGCGGCGGGAATGGCTCGGGGTCGAAGCGGGTCTCCAGCCAGGCCGAGGTCTCGGGCTGTTCAATCCGGTGCGCTATATGCACCGGCTTTACCGGCTGGTAGGGCCAGGTTTTGTGCAGGTAGTCGCTGCGGTCAAAGGGTGGGCTTTCCGGCCCCAGTCCCATCTGGGCCAGTACCCTGGCCCAGCCCTCGAGCCTCCCTTCGCGAACGCTGCCGCTCAGGATCAGGGTATCCCTGGCCCGCGAGGCCGCAACGTAGAGCAGGCGGTAACTCTCGTCTTCTTCCCGCGCCCTCTGCTGCAGTTGAAACTCTTCAAACCGGGGTGTATCCGGCAGAGCTACCTGCTGCACCAGCCGCTCTTCGTTGCTGGCTCCGCTACCCAGATACAACGGCTGGGTCTGATGCACACCCTTCCGTCCCAGATCAAACACCGCCACCAGCGGCCACTCCAGCCCTTTGGCGCGGTGGATGGTCAGGATCTGCACCCCCTCGCCCGACTGCGGGACGTCGCCCGCGTCGGCCTGGCGGGAGAGCAGCTCGAGCCGCTCCAGTAAACCCTCCAGGCTCTGCGGTGGGCGCGGGGCAAAGTAGAAGAGCAGGGCATCTATGTTTTCCCGTGGACGGGGCTCGAGAAAATCGTGGTAGGCCTTGCCCGCCATCAAGGGCGCACGCACCAGGAATTTAAGCACGTCCAGCGGAGCCGAGACCCGCAGTTGGGCCTGAATTTTTTTCAGTCGGGTGTGCACCGAGGGAAAATTCAGGGCCAGGGCTTGGGGGGGGTTTTCCGAGCGCAGCACGGTCTCGATCTGGGCCAGCTCCATGGCCTGCAGCCCACCCCCTTCGACCTCGAGCTGTCCAAAAGGGCCCCGCAACCAGGCCGCCAGCGACAGGCCCCTGGGGTCGAGGGCAGCCCGCAGGGCGTGGTAAAGGTCACGTACCTCCTGCCGCTCGTAGTAGCCGCGCCCCTGCAACAATACATACGGAATCTGGGCCTGGGCAAAGGCTTTTTCCAGAAAGCCCACGCTGCTGTACGAGCGCACCAGCACCGCCATCTCCCTGTAGCTGGTCTGGTGCGACAGGGCCAGTAGCCGCTGGGCCAGCACAAAGGCCTCCTGCACCCGCAGCTCGTCCAGGGCCATCTCCCCATCCACCCAGTGAATTTCCAGCCGACCACGCACGTCCCGTACACCCTGCACCTCGGGCGCCTCGTCCACCCCAAAGCCCAGGCCTCGTTGGGCCAGGGTATCGGTCAGGCGGCTCAGAAAACGCACCAGGGTCTGGCTGTGCCGGTAGGTGCGGGCCAGCGGGGGTTCAAGCTGGCCTTCCCGCATGGCTTTTCGAAAGACCGCCACATCGGCATTGCGGAAGGCGTAAATGGACTGCTTGGGATCGCCTACGATCTCGATGGACAGCCCGGCCCGCTCGAGGGCCGCAAAAAAGGCCCCTTGCAAAGGGTTTACGTCCTGGTACTCGTCCACCAGCAACACCTGTACCCGCTCCAGAACACGCCCCACGGCGCGGGGGTGGCGGGTCAGCTCGAGGGCCCTGCGCTCCAGTTCCGACGGCGAGAGCCAGCGGGCCCCCAGCCGGGCTTCGTAAGCCGAAGACACCTCCTGATAGACCTGCAACAACACCTGGTTGGCCTGGCCCTCGGCAGGCTCGAAGGCTTCGGCCAGCGAGCGCCTGGAAAACAGGTGCAGGAGGGGTTCAGCAAGTTCGTCAGCGACAGGGCCGTGCAGCAGGTGGCCCGGATCGAGCGCCAGATAGCGCAGGGTCTTCCACTCCTCTTCAAACCAGGCCTGTGCCTCCCAATCGCCCAGGATGGAAAAGTCGGGGTCGAGGTGCAGCAGCGGGGCCGCCAGCCGCAAGCACTGGCCCATAAAGCCGTGGATGGTGCTGAGAGTGGCCCCTGGAAGCTCACGGGCCGCCTCCTGGAAAACCCCCTGGGTTTGCCGCGGGGCTACGAAATCCAGATGCCGCCCGTGCTCCAGTACCTCTTCGATGGCCCAGCCGACCCGCACCCGCAGCTCGTCGGCGGCCTTACGGGTGAAGGTCACGCCCGCAATGCGGCGCAGGGGTGTGCCCGAAGCGATCAGCTCGAGGTAGCGCAAAACCAGACTGGCGGTCTTGCCGGTTCCGGCGGAGGCGACGCGGACTTTCATAGCTAGGTATATATTATGTTAGAATACTTGGTATGAAGCGTACCCTGTTGACTCTTGGGAATAGCACTGCTGTCACTTTACCACCCGACTTTCTAGAGCGATACAACCTCAAACCGGGGGACTTAGTTGAGGTAGAGAACACCGAGCAAGGCATTTTGATTCGTCCGCAACATACCCTTGACCCCGCCTTCGAGCAAGCCTTGCGAAGCGTCGTAACCCGCTACCGCGGAACGCTAAAGCGTTTGGCTGAGCATGATCGGGGCCAGGACAATTCATGAGCCGGTGGCTAACCCTGGAAGAGGTGCTGCTGATGCATGATCTGGCGCTGGAGCTGGATGGAGGTGATGCTGGCATTCTGGATTTGGGGAAACTAGAGTCAGCCCTGGCCCAGCCCCAGGCTGGCTTTGGCAACGAGCTGTTTCACCCAACCCTACAAACCCAGGCTGCCGCCTACCTATACCACATCACTCAGGCGCATGCGTTTGTGGATGGCAACAAGCGAACCGGGGTTCTGGCGGCCCTGACTTTTTTGCAGCTGAATGGGATTACGCCGACCATAAAAGAAGTTGAACTCTACGATCTAACCCTCGAGGTGGCCCGAGGCAATTTGACCAAGGCAGATATTGCTGCAGAACTGACCAAGGAATAACGAGCCCTGATGAAATACGCTAGCATCAACGGAACCATGATAGCGAAGGCCCAGGTCTGAGGGTTTGGTGGTTCCGTGCCTCGCATGATCTAAAGACCTACCACTGAACCTGACGTGACTGGGGTATGTCGTGATAGAGAGATGTTGGCCCCTTCGCCAGGCCTGGGAGCGGCGGGACTGGCGGCTGCGGAGGCGGAATTTTGGCGGGTTTACCGAGCCGGATGACCGGGTGTGATTTTTTACCTGCAGAAACCCCTCTCGTTGAAGCGCTTTACGCCAACGAGAGGGGCTGGAGTGCGGGAAAAACTGTGGTTAAGGGCCTACTTATCTTTAGTCGTCATCTTCATCTGAGTCGCGGTCGTCGTCTTTGCTATCGTCATCCTTATCGTCCTGGTCGTCATCCGCCCGATTATCGTCGTCATCATCGTCATCATCGTCGTCACTGCGATCCCTGGCAACTTCGGCTTTTGCAATGGCCAGCGCCTCAGAGAGGCTCACGCCTTTTGCCTTTAGATCTATCACCCGGGCAGTGATGGTCGTAACCTCATCCAGACTGGGGTCGGCAACAATGGCTGACCTCAAGAGATTCATGGCCGTATCCCTTGCAACTCCAACCTCGACCAGATCCATCAGGGCTGCGGAAATATCCCTGAACTCTTTGCGAAATTTGCTCTTCTCCAGCTTGAACTCGGCCTGCAGGCCGATCACCGCTACTGCCGTGCTCTCACCCAGAACCACAACCAGCCTGGCGTAATCTGCGGGTTGCAGGCCTACCGCCTTAGCCAGCTCCGTCAGGGTCTGGTTAGGGGCTGGGGTGGACTGGGCCGGGGTGTTTGCAAGTGCCGCGCCAAGCGTGAACAGGGTTGCCAGGATTATCAAGTATTTTTTCATCTCTTTCCTCCGTTTACCTCTAACCGGGCCGGCCGGTTCGAAAGGCAATTTAGGCAATGCGCCTTAGCCCGGGTTTAGGCTGGTATTAGATACATCTAACACTGCCCTCCTACCATCCCACTCGTGCCAGCCGCTGCACCACCCCCTGCTGGGAAGTTCCCTCGTTTCCGCTCAGTTATGTCTACCCTGGGAGCGGCAGGGCTTACGCCAGGTTCTTTTGGGCGTAAAAGATCGTCCAACCACCCTGCAGGGCCGGTGCCATTCCGAGCGGAGCGGTAGTGTTGTGAAGAATCTGATGCGCCGTGCTGCCCGATGCGTAATCGCCTCGGCAAAGGCGGAGAAGGACAGGTCTCTGTTAAGTTACTGACTGCGAGCCCTCCCTTTCTGGCATAGCCCATACCAGCGAGGAGGCTCCGGTTGGAATCGCGAACTGCAAGGTATAAAATCAGCCTGTGCGCTTTGTAAGCCTGAATGGCAAGTTTGTACCCTACGACCAGGCCACCCTCCACATCTCAGACCTGGGCCTGCGGCGGGGCTATGGGGCCTTCGAGTTTTTTCGTATCTTGCAGGGAGTTCCAGTTTTTCTGGAAGACCACCTGAGCCGCTTTGAGAACACCGCCGGGATGCTGGAACTCGAGATTCCCTTTACCCGCAGCCAGCTCGAGGCCCTCATCTACGAGCTAATCAGGCTCAACGAACTAAAGCGGGCCGGCATCCAGCTGGTGCTGACCGGCGGCTACTCGCCCGACGCCTTTACCCCCAGCACCCCCAACCTGGTCATGGCCCCCCTCGAGATCAAATCACACCCTGCGGTTTACTATCAGCAGGGAGCCAAAATCATCCTGCACCAGAACCTGCGCGAGATGCCGCTGGCCAAAAGCACCGACTACCTGGTCGCGGTCAGGCTCGGCAAGCGGGTACGGGCCGAAGGGGCCACCGAGGTGGTCTACCACAATGGCACCACGGTCTCGGAGGGAGGGCGCAGCAGTCTCTCCATCATCAAGAACGGGGTCTTGATTACCGACCTGGAAGGCGTACTGCCGGGCATCACCCGGATGCACCTGCTGCAAGTCGCCAAACTTATCCTGCCCATCGAATTCCGTAGCATCATGCTACCCGAGCTTTTCTCAGCCGACGAGGTCATCCTGACCGGGGCCACCCGCGAGGTCATGCCCATCACCCAGATTGAAGACCGACCGGTAGCCGATGGTAAGGTAGGGCCTTTCACCCAGACCCTGATGAAAGCCTTCCGCGAGCACCTGGAAGCCTACCTGGCAAGCCGCACCGTAGCTGGTTAAGTTGCGCCAGGGCAGGTTTGACCAATGGGCGGAGAAGCGACCTCGGACTGAGTCGCCCCTGGCCGAGTACCCGAGGGGCTTTCGGCCTGTGCATGGTACAGATGTATCGTGTAACCACTTGTACCGGATTCCACCAGGTACCAAGACAACAGAAGTGAAACGTCAAAGGTCTCTTGCCGAGAGTCGAGGCGCTGCTCGTTGCTTTTGGCCTTCGGCCTTCAGCCCTCCGCCTGCCTGGGTCATGACTGACCTGTTCAACGGAAATCGGTGCTAGACCGAACACAGCTAACGGCACCAAGCACGACGCTGCAGGGGCATTTGAACTTGCTGTTGCGGTTGGGCTGGCTAGTATTAATCTGTATGAAACCTTTATACATTATTTCGGCAGTACTGGCGGCTTTATCGTTGTCCTCCTGCGCCCCCTCCAACGTGGCCCCACCCGGAGCTATCGGGTATGGCAATAGTTTGGTACCCTTCGTGTCCACGCCCATGGCAGCCAGGGTACGGTCTGCCGACGGTACGGCGGCGTTGGGGTTGCGCACGGGGCCGGAAGGGTTCGGGTTTCAGTACACGGTGGGGGGTTGGGGGGCCGACCTGATTGTGGCCCCGCGAGGTGGGGCTTCGGCTTTTGCCCGTGGTTCTTATGTGCACGATGGCTTCACGGCGGCCCTTAGCGTGGCCTGGGAAACCTTTAACACCTTTCGCTACGACGGAACGAACTACCTTACCGAAACGGTAAACGGCGGCGGTGTAGGGCTGGATCTGGGGTATTTCTGGCCCATTGCACTCGAGACCGGACAGGGCTACATTGGCCCCCGCCTGTATTCCTATGTGCAGTGCCTGAGCGTGGGCAACACCCCCCTGCGTTGCAGCGGGTTGCGCCTGAATCCGGGCTTCGGCATCGGAGTTAACCTCCCACTAGGCCGCTTTGCAGTGGCGCCGGAAATCTCGCTATTCCTGCTTCCGCCCGACGAGTTTTACGCCATGCCCCGCCTGGCCACGCCTTTTAGCCTTTCACTGTCATTCCGATTCTGAAGAAGACCTACCCCGGCTTTCCTTCGCGGCACACATCTCTAACGCTACAACTACGGCAGCGGAAGCCGGGGTTGGGCTCCACCACCCCGGCCTTATAGCGGCTGTGCACTTCCTGGGCCTTGCTCAGGAGGTTCGCCAGCACACCCCAGACCTTTTCGACGGGCTTGTCGTAGACCAGCACCGGATCGCCCAGAACCGGCCAGGACCAGAGGTACACTTTGTTGATGCGTCCGGCAAATTCAGAAAGCAGATAGCCCGCTGCCCAGCGCTCGCTCCAGCGGTGACGCACCTGCTGGCTGGCGTCTTCGGGATGGGTGTTGGGCGCTACAAAGCGGTAGAGGTGGGCCTCGGTTCCCTTGCGCAAGACCGCATCTAAGCGTACCTCCAAACCCTGGCCTTCCAGCCTGAATCCCAGGTTTAACTCGCTCAGGCTTTCCTGGTGATGGCGCATCCAGCCCTCGGCCTGGGGAAACTGCTGGGCCAGGGCCTGAAGCCGCGCCGGTACAAGTTTCTCGGCTTTGCGAAATTCACGCACCCACTGCCGCCACCACTCCTGGGTGGGCTGGTGGTCAAACTGAAAGGCCCAGTACTGCAAACCACACTCGCTATAGCGCCGCAGGGCTTCCACCCGGGCTCTGCCCAAATTAACCGGGCTGAGAGGGGCCTGGTAACCTTCGGAGCGAGCCATCTCCAGCAGGCTGGCCGGGGGCAGTCTGGGCGGGTAGGCCGGTTTTCCCGCGATCAATACGGGCTCCGGTTCCAGCGGCCCCTCCTGGCTGGCCTCGGGGTAGGTGATGATCACCTCGTCCGCGCGGGTTTTGAGTTCTTCCAGGAGCAGGCGATCCCGCCCCAAAAAACGCCGGGGCAGCAAGCCCCCCACCCTGGTTTGAACCAGCCGCATGACCTGCTCTAACCCTGCCCGCAACTCCTCGGGGATAAAGTAGTCTTCCTGTTCATTGGAACTATAGGCCCCCTCCACCCCATAGGTCAGGTAGAGCTTTTTCCAGCGCTGCCCCGAGGCCAGGGTGGGGGTGAGCAGGGCCACCCCTCCCGGCGGACGGTGTGGCTGGTAGGTCTCGGCCAGCAGTGCCGCCCACCAGTGGCGAAAATCCGGGCCAATCGCAATTCGGTGGGCCTCGAGGGCCCGTTCCATCAGGGTGGCCCGGCGCGGGCTGTGGCGTACCTCGGGCAGTGAGTCCAGCAGTTCGTTGGCCCAGGCCAGCGAGGGGTGCAAAGCTGGGTTCTGTGGGCTTCCGGCAAACGAAGACCCTTCCTCACCAGGGAGCTTGAGACGGGAAAGCCAGGCCGTCCAGACCTCCTGCATTCCCAGCTCCAGGGCCAGCCGGGTAATGGCCTGGGGGCCTACCAGGCTGCGCTCGAGGGCCACCCGGCCCAGCGGGGCCAGATCCGGTACCGCCAGAAGGCGGGTCGGGGTGGGGTAGTCGGGCAGATCCAGCAGCTCGAGCAAGAGCCGTCCCTCGGGGGTCTCGGCGGCGGTGCTGGACAGTTGCGAAATGAGTGGCAGGCCGTACTCATCGGCCAGGGTTAGCAGTGCCGGAATCCGCGACTCCGGCGCAATCACCGCAATCTCTAAAGCCGGCATTCCCAGCGCCAGGTCGCGCTTGATCGAACGCAGCACCCAGCGAGCCTCGCTGACCGGGTTCGGGGCGCGGTAGGTCTGGGTGTGGATAAAGCTATGGCCAAGCACCTCGTCGGGTCTAAACCCCGGCGGCGCTTCGGGCAGACTGACCCAGACCGGAACTTCTCTGGACAAGGCTTGCAGGAGGCGCAGCTCGAGAACACCCAGCTCGCGGAAGCCATCCACCACCACCAGGTCGGCCTCGATCTGGGCCGTACCCCGCTCCAGCAAGTCCAGCGCCCCCGAACGAAAGTCGTCGTAATCCCAGCGACCCATGTGGTCTTTGAGTTCTTCGTAGCGCGCATAGACCTGCTGCAAGCGCCGGGCTTCGGGACTAAGCTGGGGAATTTCGGCGGGCATTACTCCGTTGCGCTTGGCCTCGGCAATGGAGCGGGCAAACAGGCGGGCCTCACCCGGACTCGGCAAAGGGCTGTCGCCCGAGATGAGTGCTTCGCCTACCAGTGCCACCCGGCCTGGCCCGGTCAGGATGGGCTTGAGGCCAAAGCTGGCTGCCAGCAGGCGGTAGTAGAGCTGCTGGGAGGTGAGCACCTCCAGCCCCAGCACCGCACCCCCCTGGGTAGCCCGGCGGTAGACATAGGCTTTTTGTGCAGGCAAGCAGACCCACCAGACCCGCTTGCGCTTAAGCAAAAAGGACTGGGCGACCTCGAGCAAGCGGGTGGTCTTGCTCGAGGCCGGGGGGCCCACGAGGAGGTGCACGGGGTAACTATAATCCAACAGCCGTTGGTCTCTGCTACCTGCTGGCGTTTCCGGGCATACGCATGTTGCTCAGACACCCCCCTTGCTGAGGGAAGACCCTAAACCCAGCGGCGGCTAGACCTGGACGGTTCAGAGGGGGTGGAATAACCCACCCCTTTTCTCATAGAACCTCCTCCATGCGGCCAAAAGATGACCGGTTAACGGTGGTTGAACGGGCGGGCATGGAGCATGATTCCGCCGCGCTCGAGGTAGTCGAGCCACCCCCGGCTTCAGATCAATCTGAAACACTCAGGCCAAAGGTTTTGTCACCCTTCGAAACTACTGCGGTTCTAGGCTGAACTTTAGCCCAACTGCCGGTGGGTCGGCCATTCGGTCTCCCGGCATTGGAAGGTGGGGTGCGGGGTAGCCAGTCCGTGATCGCCCCCATCGCTGTAGTCTTCATGGTGCAAATGCGCCTGGTTCCTTCGGTATGCGGAGGAGTTAAGCAAATCCAACCCACCTAGCGAGTCGCAGGCTCCACCGCCGGAAACCGCACCGGCGAACGCCGGTAGGCCTGAAGCCAGCGGGGGTCGGAGAGCGGCTCGAGGTTCGGATTCAGCCGGATGATCCCCACCACCCGGCCCTGGAAGGTCAGAAAGCAGCGGAAGCCCCGTGGCTCCACCACGTACCAGTTGCCCAGACTGATGTTTTGCAGCGCCCTATCAAAGTGTCGGGCCAGCATACCGCGCAGGCGCAGGGCATCTTGCACGGGCCGCTCGAGAACCAGTACGGCAATTTCCTCGAGGCCCAGTGGAACCGGGGTCAGGTCAATGTTCACCGTAATTCGCGACACCGGCAGACCATCGGCTCCCAGCACCAGACGCAAAAAGAAGCGCTGGGGTGCGGCCCGCTCGGCATAGGCAAGCTGGGGGCGTAGATTCTGGGAGATAGCCTGGCAGCGATCCAGCACGGGCGGGTCGCTCGGTTGGGCCCAGCCCAGGGCCGCAAGGCCCCAAGTCCAGATGGCTATTGTCGGCAAAATTGCCCCGCGCCACACGGCCTCTCCCCTACTCTCTCACCCCAAACAAGGAACCCAAACACATCTCATCGGTAGTACCTTCGCCCCAGGTCATGTAGCGGGGCTGGAGCGACTCGCCGCCAGGGCCAGGAATGGCCGACTTGTTGTCGTAGACACAGGTCACCCGCACCCGGTCGCCCTGGCGCAATCGGAAGGGGGTCTGGTACCAGTACTCACCCTGCCACTGAAAGTTCCACTGTGGAATGTTCAGAAGGGTTCTGGCACTGGGGCTGCCGGGGTTGACTTCAACTCTGAACTCCACCCCCCGCAGGTGCATGTGGGCGGTCACACCGTAGACTTCCATACTGCTCTGTGCCGTCCAGTCGCAGGAGGTGGCCTGCCGGCTGCCATCGCCCACCTCACGCCGAGCGTAAGCTTCGATGGAGGTGTTGCACAACAGGTGAATCCAGTCGGCAATGAAGCCCAGCTCGGTCTTGGCGCGGGCGTACTCGCGGGTGCACTGCTCGCCGGTCATGCCCGGTGGGCACTTAATTTCGACGGGTGCCGCCAGGGTCATGCCCACCAATCGCTTGAGCTGGGTGCCTTTGGGGGCTAGATATAAAGCCATCTGGGTAGCGTCGGGGTTGGCACCCGAAGAGGTGTTGTAGTGCACCTGCATAACCACCCGGCTACCCGCCCGCAAAAGCCGTCCGGTACCCTCCGGCAGCAGGGTTGCACCGCCGCCCGGCACCCAGAACCCCAAAATGCCCCCTATGTTGCGGGGGTCGCTGCTGAGGCCCGGCCCGCCAAAGCATTTCCAACCAGGGCCGGTCTCGGCCCGATCCTTGGCCTCGGCAGCCCCCACCATATCGGGGCCAATCAGGAACAAGATCACGTGGTGTACGCTGCGTTTGTCGCCAGGAATAATTTTGTAACCGGTCATGTAGGTGTCGCTGTCGAAGGTGGCAGGCATCAGGAAGCAGCGGTAATCATCCAGCATCGCATCGTCGGGTGTGTAGGGTGGGTTGAGCCCTGCTACCAGATCGGGCTGAGGCAAGGGGGCCGCGGCTTTGGCAGCCACCGGCCCTGGATCGCCCAGCGGCGCGCCCGCCTCGGCCCAGGCTACCAACGCAGCCCTGGCACTTTCGGAAAGTTTGCGCTCGTGCTTGAGCGGCGGGGTACCCGGTCCGGGGGGCCAGGGCGGCATTCGGCCCTGCTTCACCGAATCCGCGATGGCAGCAGCCATATTCCTGGCCCAGCGGGCATCGTCCAGGGGAAAAGGGGCTATGCCCCCTTCGGTATGGCAAGCTGCACAATTGGCTTGCAGTATTTCGGCCACTTCCCCGTGGTAGGTGGGGGGGTGGGTAGGCCCAGCACCCATCAACCCCAGCGCGAAAAAGAATATAACCAGAACGGAAAGTTTCGGCATGGTTACCTCAGCAAACGGGCTATTTCTTCTTTCAGTTTAGCGGTGGAAAGGCGGCTCACCCCATACAACATGCGCACCAGACGCCCCTCGGAGTCCAGCAGGGCCATCGCATCGGTGTGAAAGATCAGCCGTCCCCCCGGAGCCGGGTTGTACTCAACCCTGGCAACATCGGCAATTTGACGAATGGCTTCGGGCTTGCCCGTAAGTCCCTGGATCGGAGCAAAACCCCGCAGATATGTTTGCAGCGCCTGGGGGGTATCGCGCTCGTCCACGCTGAGCAGCATCAGTTGCAGGTCTGGGGGTGAGCCCAGGGCTTCGTAGGCTGGCAGCAGGCGGCCCAGCGTGAGGGGGCAAAGATCCGGGCACCGGGTGTAGCCAAAGAGCACCACCGCGAGGCCTCTGGGGGGAAACATCACAGCCTTGTTTTGGTGGGAGCGAAGCTCAACGGTTGGCAGGGTTTTGGCAGGTTTGAAATCGGCGGCGCCCGGCCCCGAAGCGGGCAAATAATGTCCTCCGTGCGCCCATACCCAACCCGCACATAAGAAAAGGAGAAGGTTGCGTAGAAGTGGTTTCATTTTCACTATCATGGCTGGAATTGCCCGGAAAGAAAACCGATCGGTTGCACCCTACGTCATGAATAAGGGTCTTTCACTCTCCTCTGTAAAATAGTCCCGCAGACTGAAATCAAGCTGAAGCCCACCCAAGCCTCATCCCACCACTTCCAGCCGGGCATAGCGCAGGGCCAGTCTGCGTACCCCATCGCCAAAGGCAATGGTGGCAACCCCCTCGTCCAGGCTAACTACCAGCCCGGTGCCAAACTGGGCGTGCCTGACTTTTTGTCCGGCAGTGAGGATGGCTTGACTGGAAGCCGTGAGGGGCTTGAAGATAAAGCGCTCGAGGTCCGCAAACTCGCCGTCGGTCCTTTCGCCGGGCTCGGCGTCGAAAGCTTCCCAAACGCCTCTGGCCTGGGGGGCCAGGCCCAGCGCTTCCGACCAGCGCTCCCGCTCGGCGAGGGCGAACAGCCGCAGAACCTTGGCAGCGATCTCGTGTGGCTGCTGGGAGTTCCACCACTGGAACAGATAGCGTTCCAGGCCCAGTTTGTATGCGCCATGGGCCAGGGCCAGGGTCTGGGCAGTGGAAAGTTCCTCGGCCTTCAGAACCAGTGCTTCCCCAACCCGCTCGACCGCACCCAGGACTTGCAGGTGCTCGGCTTCTTTGAGGAAGGGCGAGAGTGGCAGGCTAGACAGGGCATACAGATAGGTGTGCTGGGAGCTTCGGGTCAGGGCCACGTAGAACAGGCGGCGTTCTTCCTCGAGGTTCTCCGAGCCGCTGTAGGGCAGGGTACCCTCGTTGCAGTCGGGGATGAAGACCAGAGGCCACTCCAGCCCCTTGGCTCGGAAGATGGTCATCAGGCTAACCCGCTCGCGGGTGTCCTGTGCGGGGTCGTCGCCCAGGTGTTCCTGAGCCAGAAGCTCGATGTGCCGGAGCAATTCGTGCGCACTGCCCTTATCTCGGGCATACTCGAGAAAAGCCCGCACGCCTTCGGTCTTGCCCGCCCCCACCTCGTAGAAGCCCGAGGAACGCAGCAGGTGGTGGCGGTAGTCCAGGCGCGAGTCCAGCGCCTCCAGCACCGCGTGGGCCGAGCCTCGTTCCACCGCTCCCCCCAGCCACTCGAACAGTTCGGCCAGCTCGCGCAGCCGCCGGGCGACCCGCTCCTCTGCGCCCGCCATCGCCGCCTCGAGCGCTTCCACCAGCGAGGCGCCCTTTTCCACCTGCCGCCAGACCGAGTCGGCCAGGGCACGGGTCAGGTAGCGTTTTGGTGTGTTGTAGATTTGTAGCCAGAGGCGCTTGTAATCCCCCCACAAAACCTCAGCACTGGCCCCCTTACCAAGGGGGCTCCGCGCAGCGGTAGGGGACTGGGCCAGCCGCAGGTAGGCCAGCAAAACTTGAATTTCTGGGCGCTGGTAGAAGGGCACACTGCCTACCACCCGGTAGGGGATCTGCCGCTCGATCAGACACTGCTCGATATAGGGGGTCTGGGCGTAGAGCCGCACCAGCACCACCATCTCGGTGGCCTTGCGGCCTTCGGCCAGCAGTCCTGCAATATCGCTGACCAGGCTCTGGGCCTGGGCAGGCATATGGGGCTCCAGGCGAATATGCACCCGGCCCCCAAAACCTTTGGTCAGGCTCAGGCGCTTGGGCTCACGGTTCTGGTTCTGCGCGATCACCCGGTCTGCTAGCGCGACCTGCGGCGCGGGACAGCGGAAGGTGTCGCGGATCAGGTATTTTTGTGCGTGGTAGCGTGGGGCAAACTCGAGGATGAAGCGCGGCGAGGCCCCACGCCATTCGTAGATGGTCTGGTCGTCGTCACCCACAGCCATATAGTTGCGGTGCGGCGCGGTGATCAAATCCAGCATCTCCGACTGGGCCAGGTTCACATCCTGAAACTCGTCCACCAGCACGGCCTGAAAGGCCTTTTGCACGGTTTGCAGAATGTCGGGATAGCGCACCAGCGCCTCCCAGCCGCTCATCAGCATGTCGTCGAAGGTAAGCAGGCCCTCCTCCTGCCGAACCTGCTCCATCAGCCTGTAAAGCTCGAGATACCACTCGAGTTCCTGGGGCGCACGGGCCTGCGAGGCCACTTTCAGGGCCTCGGGCGGCAGACCGGCCCCCTTCAGATCGGCGTACTGCAGGTTTCCTTTGCAGGCTCCCACGTAGCTCAGAAAGTCTTCGGACTCGAGGTTTTCCAGTTCGGGCGCCCAGGGCAGTTTCAAGTCCCTGGCCCGCCGCAGGGTACGCTGCAACAGGGCCTGTTCGGAGCCCTCTTCCTTGACCTCGGCCAGCTTCACAAGCCCCTCCGAAGCCGCCTTGCGCACGATGCGGTAGCCCAGCGCGTGCAGTGTGGAAACCTGCACCCCCTGGGTGTGGGGCCAGCTCGAGAGCGAGCGCTTGAGGTCGTCCACCGCCAGGCGGCTGAAGGAGGTTGCCAACACCCGGCGCGGTTCAAAAACCCTCTCGCGTACCAGGCGTTCCAAACGATGCACCAGCGCCGTAGTCTTGCCCGCTCCCGCCACCGCAAACACCAGCGCAGGCCCCTCGTTATGGGCCACAATGGCTTGTTGTTCGTCGGTCAGGCGCAAAGACACAGCCTGAACAGTCTACCCAAGAACAGGTTGTCCCCCAGGTATTCCAGCCTAGAGGGCGTTCGAGAAAGCTCCTCTCCCCTGGTGAGAGAGGCTGGTAGTTGAAAACGTATCTGCGTCAAGCAGAGGTTTTTGGGGCCGCGCCCTCAGGCAAACTGCAAGCGCCGCCCTTTGGGCCCGGGGATGGGGTCGCCAAATTCTTTGACCGTTCCAAATCCACAACTCAATCGCTTGATGGGCATTGGCAAGGGCTTGTTCTGCGGTCTGTCCATGGGCTATACAACCGGGAAGTTCTGGCACTTCGGCAATAAAAGCATCGTCTTCCTGGCTCCAATAGATGATGATTTCGTACTTGTACACTAGCTCTCACCCCCTTACTTGTAGCGCACTATCACTGGCTGCAAGTGGATGAGCTCCTCAACCCCTTGTTTGCGAAACACGTGGTGGCTGCCTTTGATGCGCTCTTCAAACCCCAGACAAAGTAGCATTTGGCGCAGATCATCAGAAGGAAATACTGGCGTCGGACGTTCCGCGCAGAATTTTCAACAACAGCTTCTCGTAGCGCCCCATCCAAGCCCGGTGTATCAAGCAAATCTATATAGCTTACCCGCCAGCGTGGCCACAAACAGCGCCCCCCGGTAGGGCAGGGGCGGCGCCTGGATGGGGCCAAGGCCCGTCGCCTCGAAGACCAGGCGGCCAGCACGGGTCTCCACCCCCAGCACCCGCCCCTCCTCGGTGCCCAGATAGAGTACGCCATGGGCAGTCGAGAGCGCGGCGGTAACCTTGCCCACCTCGAGCTCCCATACCTCATCGCCGGTTTTCTGGTCGAGGGCATACAGCTTGCCGGCCCAACTGGCGGCATAGACCTGCTGGGCGTCCAGGGCGGGTGCACCCCAGAGTTCACCCTCGAGGTCGTAGCTCCACCTCACCTCGCGGGTGAGCGGGTCGAAGGCGTGTATTTCTCCAGCCCAGGTGGGGATGAAAAGCAGACCCCCACGGGCCGGCATAGCGGTGTGGACGGCCCCCGCCTCCACCTTGTAGCGCAGGTGCCCGCTCAAGGGATCGAGGGCATAGAGCCAGCCGTTTTCACTGGCAACAAACAAGAGCCCCCGGTAGAGGGTAGGTGAGGCCGAAAGCTCGCTCCCGGCCTGGAAGCCCCAGCGCAGGGTGCCGCTGGCGTCGAGGGCGTAGAGAAAGCCGTCGCGCCCAGTCAGGTAGATGAGTTCGCCCACCAGGGGAGCGGCGGTAATCTCGGCACGGGTGGGAAAACTCAGGATGGGCCGTCCAGAGAGGGACATCCCGGTCAGGCGGCCATCCCAGGCGGCCACATAGATCCGCTCGTCGGTCACCACCGGCGGCGCCGTGACCTCGTCGCCCAGGCGCTGGCGGTAGACCGAGCCATCGGTCAGGTCGAGGCGGGCGATGCCCTGTCCAGCCCCCACCCACAGGCTACCTTCGCGGGCCACCAGCTCGCCAGGCCAGGCCACCTCGCCCGAGAGGTCGTAGGTGCCACGCAGTTCCAGTTTTTCGGGCCGGGCCGGGCCGGTGGGGTAGTGCCCACTGCGGCTGGCCCCGGCCCTGGGGGTAGCCGAAAGGCTTTCTCGGTATTTGCGCAGGGTTTCTTCCAGCACTGCCTGGGCGGTCGCGGCACTGGCGGGGCGGTCGCTGGGGGCCTTCAACAGCAGCGACTGGATCAGACTGGACACCTCGGCAGGAATGGCCGGGTTGATGCTGTGGGGCGGCTTAGGTGTCTCGTAGACGTGCTGATAGAGTACCGACTGGTCGTTTTCGCCTTCGAACAGGGGCTTGCCGCTGAAAGTGCGGTAGAGTACTGCGCCAAAGCTGTAGAGATCGGCCTGCGGGGTGAGGGGCAGACCCTTGGCCTGCTCGGGGGCCATGTACTCCGGCGTGCCCACAGTGATGCCGGTACGGGTAAAGTGGCGGCTTTCCTGCATCAGGTAGGCCAGGCCAAAGTCCATCACCTTGGGCTGACCCTCGGGCGTGACCAGGATGTTGCGAGGGGTCAGGTCGCGGTGGATCACGCCCCGGTGGTGCAGGTGTTCGAGGGCCTCGAGTACCTTCACCGAGGCCGTGAGCAGGCGCATCCCCTCCATACCATCCTCGAAGGGGCCGATACAGTCATAGCTGCCGCCATCCACCAGCTCCATCACAAAATAGGTGCGGCCCTGCTCCTCGCCCAGATCGAAGACCTGCACCACGCCGGGGTGCGAAAGTCGGGAAAGGGCCTTGACTTCCCGAAAGAAGCGGCTGCGCTCACTGGGATGAATATAGGTATGCAGAATTTTGACGGCCACCAGGCGATCCATGCGCTCGTCGGTGGCCCGCCAGACCTCGGCCATCCCTCCTTCGCCCAGGGGGGCCTCGAGCCTGTAACGCCCGGCCAGCTTCACCTTATCCATCGTACCCGTGGGCTATGCAACCAGGATGGGATAGGCTTCTTGCAGAAGTCGCCGAGAGCTGATAGCCCGTAGCGAATAACTACGCCGGGCATGGCGAATCTTATGGCGCTGGGGAAATTTCGCATGAGGTCTAATTTATCCAGAAATTTCAAGCCGGGAGTTGTTGACCAAAAAAATCTCTCCAGGTCTGCGATTCTTTAGTATCGCATATCCTGGAGTCCGTGTATCCGCACCCCAGGCAGGCTTCATTGCAGCAGGTTGCCGGGTTGGATTCGGGCACCCCTGGCCCAGTCCAGCGCCGACATTGGCTTTTTGCCCTCCGGCTGAACTTCAAGCAGGGCAAGGCACCCCTGCCCGGTGGCAACCGTCAGGCCATCCAGGATTTGCACAACAGATGAAGGCGCAGCAGGCTGGACGTTTACTGGGTTGTTGTCGCTGGGCTCCTGACCCGCCCCGCCGCCTCCTGCGGCTGGAGGCGAAGCCAGCTTCTCGACCCTGGACATTCTGATGACCTTTACCCGCTTTCCCTGGTGTTCAAACCAGCTACCCGGCCAGGGCTGGACACCTCTATGGCGGTTGTAGATTTCGCTGGCAGTACGCTCCCAGACAATCTTCCCGTCGTCCTTTTCCAGCATCGGGGCATGGGTTCCGGCGCTGGGCTGGGGGGTGAGGTTGAGGGATTCCAAATTGCCGATGGCCTCTATCAGCAGCTCAATTCCCTTGTCGCGCAAGCGGCCCGCAAGTTCCACCGCGGTCTCGTCCGGCTCGACGCTGGTGCGCCATTTAGCGACCACTGGGCCGGTATCCATCCCCAGATCGGTCTGCATGATGCAGACCGCAGTCTCGGCATCGCCGTTGATGAGCGTCCACTGCACCGGCGCGGGGCCACGGTACTTGGGCAGGTCGGAGGGGTGCAGGTTAAGGAAGCCAAACCGGGGAACTTCCAGCAAATCGGCGGGCAGGATTTTGCCATAGGCCGCCGTGACCGCCACATCCAGGTTCAGGGTTCTGCAAAGTGCCAAAAAGTCGGGGTTTTTGCGGAGTTTGGCGGGCTTCTCCACCCGCAAGCCCTGGGCCTCGGCCCACTGCGCTACCGGGCAAGGCGTGAGTTGCAAACCCCGGCCTGCTGGCTTGTCCGGCTGGGTCACGACCAGCACCACCTGGTGGTGCTGGTGCAGGGCCTGCAAAACCGGCACCGCCCAGGCCGGCGAGCCAAAGAAGGCCACCCCGCGTCGCTGATGGCTGATAGTGGATGGCTGATAGTGGATGGCTTTTATCCTTTCGATCAGTGATTCACCTTCAACCAAACTACCTTTGCTTCCCTGCCGCCTGACGCCCGACTTCCTCGCGCAGAAAAGCCCTGGCCTGGCGCTGGAAATCGGCCAGGTCTTCGCGGTGAAGGTCGAGGAATTTTTGTTTGTCGGCAAAGGACATGCGCTGGAAGAAGAGGATGCCGTCCAGGTGGTCTATCTCGTGCTGCACCACCACCGCCAGGTAGCCCTCGGCCTCGAGGGTTTTTTTCGCGCCTCCTTCATCCTGGTATTCGACCCGCACCTGCAGGTCGCGTTGCGCTCCTTCGGCATAGAGGCCCGGCAGCGAAAGGCAGCCCTCGGTGATGGACTGCTGGCCCGAGCGATGGGTGATGACCGGGTTGACCATCACATACAGTTGTTTGATGCGGGTTTTGAGGTCGGCCTCGGGGCCTTCTTCCGCTCCTTCATCATCGAGGTATTCGGCGGCCACGAAAAGCCGCTGGCCCAGGCCCACCTGGGGTGCCGCCAGACCCACCCCTCTGGCTTCGAACATGGTCTCGAGCAGGTTCTCGGCAAGCTGCGGTATGCCGCTAAAGTCCTGCACCGGCTGGGCTTTTTTCTTCAGAATGGGGTCGCCGTAGAGGCGGATGGGGAAAATCTCGGCCATTGGTGTTTATTGTCTATGGTCAATAGCCGATTGTCTATCGTCCGTTCCATTCTGGATTACTTTCCCCAGGGTGTTTACGATGATGACCCCCGCCAGGGCAATGCCCCCTCCCACCAGGGCCAGCACACCCGGCACTTCCCTCAGCCAAATATAGGCAATCAGAATGGCGAGGACGGGTGAAATGTAGAGAAAACTGGTCACTTTGGAAGCAGACGCACGGCTCAGGGCGTAGTTCCAGGTCAGGTACGAGAGGCCACCCGGCAACACCCCCAGATAGACCACGCTCCAGGTGGCCTGGGCCGAAGCGGCCTGCATCTCGGACACCAGCCCCGGCCAGAAGGCTAAGAGCGGCAGCGTCCCGGCCCAGATCGAGTAGGCCGTGAAATTGAGGGGGTTGTATTTTTTCACCAGGCTGCGCTGGAAAACAAAGTAAACCGAAGTCACGAAAGCCGAAAGCACAATTAGCAGCGCACCCGGCTCCAATTGAAAGCTGCCAGGGTGGTTGCCCACCGCTATCAGAGCCACCCCCAAGAATGCCACCGCGATGCCCAGCCAGCCCCAAGTCGAGAAGCGCTCACGAAAAAAGTACAACGACATCAGCGCCACAAACACCGGCCCCACCGCAATCAGGAGTGCGGCTGGCCCCGCTTTCACCGTGACCTGACCAAAATTGAGGGCCGTGTGATAGACGGTGATCCCCAGAAAGCCCAGCATGAAGAGGCTGGGCCAATCCCTGCGCTCCGGCAGGGGCATCCGCGTCAGCAGGGCATAGCCCACCATCACCGCCGAGGCCACCAAAAAGCGCAGCAGTGTGAGGTGGGCCGGGCTATAGTCCTGAAGCCCAGCACGAATCCCCGCAAAGGCCGAGGCCCAGGGCAGGATGGTGAGGCCAATGGCGAGGAGGACTCGAGAATCCACCGAAGGATTTTAGCCCACAGACTGGGGCCAGGGCAAAGTTGGGTGGATTGACCGGATGAGCTTCGGCTGATGGATGGGTGACGGGCAGCAAAAAAGAAGGCCAGGGCGGGATCAACCTTGTGCGAATCTCTGGTCGCTGCTCCCCTTGGGTTAAGGCGTCAATGGGATGCGGAAGCTGTAGTTCACAGTGTTTTCGCGGCGGACGCCAAGCCACAAAACCTCGAGGGTGCCGGGGAGAGTCAGCTCGAGGCGCACCGGCCCCGAGATGTTCTGCCAGAAGCGGGGCTGCGAACCCACCGCCAGGGTGAAGGCGCCTGCTGGAAGGTTGAAGACCACCTGCTTGCCGGGCACCTGGGTCTGCTCGAGGGTGCTTTCCAGTTGCAAACCGCGTTCGCCGTTACGGGTGGCCCACCAGGTTCTTCCATCAAAAACCGCGAAGCTCACCTCGGACCGGGGGGGAAGCTCGAGGCGTGTGCTAATGGGGGGGTTCACGCGGGCATAGAGGTTGTTGCCCACAAATATCCCTACCGTTCCGGAAGCCGTGCCGGAAAGCACCAGCACCGTGCGCTCGGCCCGCGCAGGGGTCAGGCGCACCTGGGGGTCAAAGGGCCGCCCGATGAACTTCTGCACCACCATAACCCGGCGGCCCTGGCGCACCAGCGCCACCCCCAGATGGGTAAAGTCGGGCTTGAGCAGGTTGGCCCGGTGTCCAGGGCTATTCATCCAGCCCGATACCGAACGCTGGGGAATTTCCACGCTGGGGAAACCCTCGAAACTGGCCAGGTTTTCGCCGGTGGTCACTTCCAGCACACCGGCTGCCCGCATCCGCTCTGCGGCCCCCAGGCCGTCGGGGTTCTGGTGGGCAAAAAAGTTGCGCCGAAACATGTCCTGCGCATGACCCAGAGCGGCGTTATAGGCCAGCGGATCCCACTGCAAGGGCCCTAAACCGCGTTCGACCCGCGCTTGATTGGTGCGCTGGAGCACCTGCAATTCTAAAGCAGTCTGGGCCGTGGCCCCACCCCAAACCAAGGCAAACACCAGTAGCCACGCCTTCATCCCTTGGCATGATAGAGCCCAGGCGCAGGAGGAACGTTTGTTTTCTCTGAGAGGAGGCTCGGTGGACTCAGGGCCAGGGTGCGTGACCCCTTAAGCCCTGGATTGCCATGCTGGGACTTCTCGAGCGTTTCTTTCCCAGTGCCACTCGCCCTCGCCGACTTTGAGAATTTGCATTCAAACCGCATCTGGCGTGTCCTCGGGCAGCTTGGCAATCTCTTCCAGTGCTCGGTCTTTCTAGCAAACCTCGAGTAAAGATGAGCCGATTCTGCTCGAGTCTTCACAATCCCAACCAAGCCTGTAATGATCGCCCAGGCCGCACCAAATCCCCTCGCTCAGACTGCCCGCTTTTTTGAGCACCAGGCTCGAGTCCAACGGAAAATCCCACGCTTTACGGCAGTCTCAACATTCAGGCCAGCCGCAGTCCAGTCACCCAACACGAACCCGCCACTCAGCAGACTACCCGTCCGGCTGGTCAGGGGCACCGTCAAAATGTCCCGAGACGAATGCGCGGCTTGGAACACCACAGCGGGCGGACTTTAGAACTCGAGCGGTCGGTGAATGGATAGCGCACCAGAACACCATCACCTTTGGAGTAACTCGGCATACACGTTGTCCTGGGAATGGTCCCAAGTCTTCTCCAGAGAAGTCTTGCTGACCCTGAGCCAGAACGGTTGCCCTGTAACGTCGGTCAATGCCGTCACCAGTACCTTGGTGCCCTCCGGAAGCTCGAGGGCCTCGTCGGGTTCAATCTTCCCTTTTCGTACCAGGGCCCAAACTGTGGTCGGCATACTCGGGCATGGCCTCGAGGTCTACTGGGCCAGCCGACCCAGCAACATCGCGTAACCCTGCTTGCCCTTCTCGAAGCTCGAGAGCCGGAAGAACTCGTTGGGCGAGTGGATTAGCTCGTCTTCCAGACCAAAACCAAAGCTCACCGGGTCGTGGCCCAGCAGTTGCTTAAGGGTTGCGAGGATGGGCACTGAGCCCCCGAACATAACCTCGACCGGAGGAACCCCGTAGAGCTCGGCCAGCACTTCCCTAGCGGCCACACAGCCCGGATGGTCGGCGCTCATGCGGAAGGCAAAAGCACCTGCTTCTTTGGTGCGCACTTGCAGGCGCACGCCCCTGGGCAGGTGCTGCTCGAGGTGGGCCCTCACCAGCGCCACCATCTTCTCGGGGTTCTGGTGGGGCACCAGACGGCAGGTAATCTTGGCGTGGGCGGTGGAGGGGATCACGGTCATGCCGCCGGGGCCGGTATAGCCACCCCACATCCCGTTGATCTCGAGGGTGGGCCTGCCGGTAGTGCGCTCCCAGTGGGCGTAGCCCGCCTCACCATAGAACTCTTGCAGGCCCAATTTCTTCAACTCCGCTGCCTCGTCCCAGGGGATTTGCCTGTACCATTCGCGAAGAGTCGGGCTCAGAGGCTCCACCTCGTCGTAGAAGCCCTTCACCGCCACACTGCCGTCTGGGTTGTGCAACGAGGCCACCAGCTCGGCCATGGCGTGCAGGGGGTTCTGAAGCCCACCGCCCCAGGTGCCAGAGTGCAGGTCGTGGCTGGGGCCTACGAGGTCGAACTCCAGAGCGCAAATCCCTCGCACGCCCAACCCCAACAGCGGGGTGGTCTCGGAAAGCTGGCCGCTGTCGCCGTTGATGATCAGGTCGCAGCGGAGGCGCTCCTGGTTTTGCTGGATGAAGGCCGGCAGGCTGGGGCTGCTGATCTCCTCTTCCCCTTCGATGAGGGCCTTAAGGTTGAGGTTGAGGCTGTTGCTGGCAATCAGCGCCTCGGCGGCCAGCAGAAAAGCCATCACCTGACCCTTCATGTCCGATGCGCCCCGCGCCACCACGCGCCCATCTACGAGGGTAGGTTCGAAGGGAGGGGAGTTCCAGCGCTCGGGGTTGTCGGCAGGCTGTACATCGTAGTGGCCATAGAAAAGTACCGTGGGCCGGGCTGGGTAGGGGCAGTGTTCGGCGTAGACCACCGGATGCCCTGCCGTGGACAAAACCCCGCTCTGCCAGAACCCGGCCTGTTGGAACCGCGCTGCCAACCACTGCGCGGCCCGCTGTACATCTTCGCTGCGGGCAGGCTGGGCCGAGATGCTGGGGATGGCGAGGAAATCGCGGAACTGCGCCAGGTGGGCGGACTGGTGTTGCTCGAGGTAGGTTTTCCAGCTCATAGCATAGCGATTCTACCGCCCAAAGCGGTAAGGGCTATGCGATCAGCCTACATAAGCCCTTTCATCGGCGGGCCCTGCGTAGCCACACACCCCCATGCGCGGTGAGTTCACCACCGGCATCAGCATGGAGTCGTCGCCTCCGTGTTGTGTTTTGACATGCTGCTGGGCATGTCGGTCACAGAAGAAGAGACTGTCCATCTCATAGGCGCACACGGGGTCTATCTGGGTGGCCGGTTGGTCACAAGCATTGCACTGCCACTCCGGCAACTCGTTGCGGGCCAGCAGGCGCAAATCTTTGTCCAGGCGGCCTTCGCGCTGGCCCAACACCTTCAGCCGCAGCATGGTGGTAGAGCCGTAGTCGTATTCGTGGGTGAAGCTCGAGCCCACCGCCACCACCCCACCCAGCTTAGACCGCATGGATTTGGAGTCGTAATCACCCCAGGAGGGGTCAATGTAGGCCTCGTACCGTGCACCCTCAATTTCAAACAGACTCAACTGGCCGCAGTACTCGAGCCAGATATCCCGCAAGAACTTATCCAGAGCCCGCAATGAGGCAGTCGCCTTGACCTCTACATCCAACCAGAAGGGCGAGGGCTGGTAGCCATCCTCCACCCGAATATGCAGCAACCGCACCGGTTTTCCACTGGTTCTGGCGGGATGTGCTTCCGCGCACTTGAGCAGATGCCTGGTCATGCTGGCCCTGGTACCCCGGTAGCCACACAGCTTGCAAACGGCATAGGAGAGCCTGGCTCTTGCTATTCCTGAGTATACCGCCCCACCCGGAGCCAGGCTCTACTCGTTGGTACGGGCCATCACTTCTTCCAGCGAGGTCAGGCCCACAAAGGCCTTCTGGATGCCGTCCTCGCGCAGGGTTTTCATGCCGCCCTTCCGGGCAATATCCTTGATCTGGGTGGCCGACTGCCCCTCCACGATGGCCCGGCGGATTTCGTCGTCCAGCACCATCAGCTCATGGATGGCAGCGCGTCCCTTATAGCCCGAGCCGTTGCACTTGTCGCAGCCGGTGCCCTTATACAGACTCTTGCCGCGCACGTCTTCCTTGGACATATCCAGGCGGCGCAGTACGCTGGGGTCGGCCTCGACCTGAATCTTGCAGTGCTCACAAATTTTGCGCACCAGGCGCTGGGCCAGCACCCCTACCAGCGCGGCAGAGATGTTGAAAAGCTCGACCCCCATCTCGTCCAGACGGGTCACCGCCCCTGCAGCATCGTTGGTGTGCAGCGTAGCAATCACCAGGTGGCCAGTAAGGGCGGCCTCGGTGGCAATTTTGGCCGTCTCGGAGTCGCGGATCTCACCCACCATGATGATGTCTGGATCCTGCCGCAGAAAGCTTCGCAGGGCTTTTGCAAAGGTCAGGCCCGCCACCGGGTTCACCTGGGTCTGGTTGATGCCAGGAATCTCGTATTCCACTGGGTCTTCCACGGTGGTGGTGTTTTTGTCGGGGGTGGCAATGCGCTTCAAAATCGAGAAGGTGGTGAAGGACTTACCTGAGCCAGTGGGGCCGGTAATCAGAAAGATGCCGTAGGGCTTGGCAATCACATCCTCGAAGCGTTGAAAAATGTCCTGAGCAAAGCCCAGCTGCTCGATTTCGGGGATGTCGGCCGCCCTGCGTAGCAAGCGCATCACGATCTTCTCACCATAGACGGTGGGCAGCGAGGAAAGGCGCAAGTCGAGGTCAATCGAGCGGTCGCGGTAGCGCACCCGTCCGTCCTGGGGCAAGCGACGCTCGGCAATATCGAGGTTGGACATGATCTTCACACGGGAGGCTACCGCTGGGCCAGCCCCTTTGGGCAGGCGCATATACTCACGCAGGTTGCCGTCCACCCGAATGCGCACCAGGATGTCGGACTGGCGCGGTTCGATGTGGATGTCCGAGGCTTCCTGCAAGTAGGCTTCGCGGATGATGCTGTTGACCAGCTTGACCACCGCGTTGTCGTCGAGGGCGCTGGTGTCAGCCGCTTCTTCTTCCTTCCTCTTCCCCTCGAATTCGCGGGCCAGTTCCTCCACCCCCGTCGAGCCGCCATAGAAACGCTCGATCAGTTTGGAGATGGAAGCCTCCGCCGAGACCGCTGGCATCACGTCGCGCTTGGTGATCATGCGCAGGTCGTCTATGGCCAGGATGTTGCGGGGGTCTTTCATCAAGACCACCAGGGTGTTGCCCTCCATATGGTGTGGGAAGATGGTGTAGCGCCGCACGGTTGATTCGGGCACCATGGTCAGCACCGAGGGGTCGGGGGGGGAGTCGGTGGGGTCAATGTAGTGGTAGCCAAGCTGGGTGGCCAGACTTTTGGCCAGCATCTCGGGCTTGATCTTGCCCGACTGCACCAGGGTGTCTTCCAGGCGGCCCCCACCCTGCCGCTGCTTGGAGAGGGCTTCTTCCACATCCTGGGCGTTGACGTACCCCAATTCTACCAGCACCTCGCCCAGCGGGCGGGTTTTGCCCATTCGGCGCTGTACCGAAAGGGCATCTTGCAGCGCGGCGCGGTTGAGCTTGCCTTCTTGTACCAGGGCCTCACCCAGGCGGCTCTTTTCGGGATAGGCCTTGCCAAACAGGGTCTCCCAAATTTTGGGCAGGGTCAGGATAAACCTGGTTGGGCGCTCGACCAGTTGGGCTACCGCGTGGCGGTGGCGGGGGTCGGCCAGTACGATCAGGATCTGCTGACCGTCCTGGCGGATGGGTACTGCCTGATAACGCAGGGCATCGGGGCGCAACAAAAGGGCTGTTACCTCGTTTTGCAGCTCGAGGTTTCCCAGCTCAATTTTGAACTCCAGCCCAGCCTGATCGGCCAGCACCTGAAAAAGCTTTTCTTCTTGCAAGCCATACTTGCCCGTCAGTAGGCGGCCCAGCAACTCGCCGGTCTTCTCCTGTTCGACCAGGGCCGCCTCGAGGTCATCGCGGCTCAACCACCCTTTGTTCACCAGGATTTCGCCCAGTTGCATCTCGCCGGGCGAGGAGGCAGAGGGCGGCGGGGGTACGGCCAGGCCCAGTTCGGGGTAGTGCAGGGCCAGCGCGTAGCGAAACGAAGACTGGGTGGTCAGGTAAGGCTCGATGATCTGGTTGGTGAGATCCTCGAGCTCCTCCAGCACCAGGTTGTCCAGCGGGTTCAAGAGGGCCACCCGCAGGGTGCCGCCTTCCACGCTGAAAGGAATGGCCCCCAGATCCCTGGCCCGCTCGGCAGGAATCAGCGATTTGGCTTCGGGTGCAATCTCCAGACCCACCAGTTCCACCAGCGGAACCCCGAAGGTCTCCTCGATGGCCTGGGCAATGCGCCGTTCGGATAGTAGCCCCAGTTCGACGATGATGTCGGAGAGGTTGCCCCCCACCTCGCGGTGCTGCTCCAGCGCGCGCTGGAGTTCCTCATCCCCCAATAAACCCATATCCAACAGGGCTGCGCCCAATCGTTTATCCCCAATGGTCAAGACGTTCGCCATTCGACCCGTCCTCCTACGTGAAGCGGATGATGCCAGGTATTGCTTGGGTGTGACCGCAGGTGATGCAGATCATGGCTTCGCTTCCTTCCATGCGGCAGCAGGTGATGCAGATCATGGCTTCGCTTCCTCCTGGCCTTTGCTTATTGTGGGCTCTTGGCGGTACTCTTGTGGGTCAAATTCCTCACTGGCTCCTGCCGTCAGTCCAAAGGTGGGGTTCCGTAACACCCAGCGCTCGAGTTTTCGCACCAGCCGGGTATATCCCATTTCCTTCTTAGAAAGAGGAGGAACCAGCACCGTATAGGCCCCAATCAGGTTGCCTCCCAGCACATCGGTAAAGAGCTGATCCCCCACCACCGCCACTTCGCGGGGGGTCAGGGCCAGTCGCCGCAGGGCTTTACGAAAACCAAACCAGGGCTTGCCCGCCGGGCCAAAACCAGGAATCTCCAGCTTCTCACGCCAGTAGTGCACCCGGCGACGGCTGCCGTTGGAAACCAATATGACCTGAACACCCGCCTCTTTCAAGGCCTGGAGCCACTCCAACAGCCCTTCAGGGGCCTCGCCCAGGGTTCTGTAGGGCACCAGGGTGTTGTCCAGATCCAACAAAACCGCCTTCAATCCCCGCTCCCGAAGCCACTGCGACGTGATCGCAGTTACCGATTTGAGTCTGGCCCTGGGCTTGAGCACCCCAATAGTGTAACGATAACTTGTGTAAGACTACAGGTCATTTGCTCAACCGTCAGCTAAGTGTTTCCAAATGTATGTTTATCACAGTGCCAGGCTGGGCGCTCTGCCCAGGGCTCCGGTGATTCCTGCGTCCTGATGTTTTGTCCCCAACTCAAACCAATCCCCGCTGTCTTATGTCCTGCCGGGCAGCATAATTAGCCCCCACATGCGTCCGGTCTGACCCTGATCGCGCCGGTGGGAGAAGAACACCGGATCGCTATAGGTACAGCGTCCCAGTGCCCAGTAGTGCTCGAGGGCAATTCCGGCCCGGAGAGCCTGTGTACGAATGGTCTGCTCCAGATCCAGCAGGTACTTGCCAGGATAAGCCGCGTCGGGGTGGTAAAAAGGCAGCCCAGCCCGCTCAAACTGCTCTACCACTTCCGCCCCAACCTGAAAATGAGGGCCGCTGATGCCGGGGCCAACCACAACCCGCACCTCTTCAAGTCGGCTGCCAAAATCAGAACTCATCAATTCCAGCGCTCTGGGCAAAATGCCCGAAACCACCCCGCGCCAGCCTGCGTGCAAAGCCCCCACCACACCCTTTGCCGGGTCGTGCAGCAGAATAGGATAACAATCGGCCACACTGACCCGGAGCAACAACCCCTGTGTGGCCGAAAGCAGACCATCCCCCTGCCACTCCCCTGCCCTCTCCACCAGGTGTATGGTACTGCCATGCACTTGACTTAACCCGGCCTGGGGCGGGTGGTTAAATCGGGCCAGTACCCGCCGACGATTCTCGAGCACATTCTCACGGCTGTCGGTGGTGGACAGCCCCAGGTTCAGGCTGTCGTAGGGAGCATGCGAGATACCGCCCTGGCGGGTGGTAAAGCCGTGAGGAACCGACAGTAGCGGGCTGGTCAACACACTCTCGTTATACCAGAACCCCTCTACCGCCATGGGCTGCATCCAGCCTAATTGCCAGAACTATCAAGAAAATCCTGCGATTAATTGTCTCTACGCGAGGGTCTCTGATCGGGACGGACTAAGTATGCAGGCCAGGGGCATAGTTGCGAGCCAGGTCTCAGGACAGCCGATTTCACAAGCCATCCATCAACCAGCGCCTACAATAACGGAGTGGATTTTTTCCCTTTGCCTTTGCTGGCGGTTTTGGCGTTTGTGCTCGGAAGCCTGATCGGCTCGTTTTTGAACGTGGTGATTTATCGGCTTCCCGCCGGGGTTTCGATTGTCTGGCCCCGCTCAAGCTGCCCCCAGTGCGGACATGTCCTCTCACCCCCAGAGCTTATTCCCATCCTTTCCTGGCTGGTACAGGGCGGCAGGTGCCGCCAGTGCAAGGCCCCTATCTCGGCTCGCTATCCGGCAGTGGAAGCCCTGACGGCGGTTTTGTTCACCCTGGCCGCCCTCTTGCGCCCGGTGTTTCCCGACCTGATCTTCATCTGGGCTTTTATAGCGCTCTTGATTGCACTCTCCTTCATTGACATTGACACCAAAACCCTGCCCAACTCCCTCAACTTCGCCGGGATTTTCCTGGGCCTGATGGGGGCGGGCCTGCTGGGCTTTCCACTGGCCTTTCCACCGGCCGTGGATGCAGGGTTGATGGGAGCGGGGCTGGTGGCGATGTTTGCTGGCTTTGGCGGCCTGCTTTACAACCGCTTCCGGGATGGCCCCCGCGAAGGCCCCTTCGGACTGCACCTGGTACATCTGGCCGCAATGGTGGGGGCCTGGGGTGGGATGTTTGGCACCGTGGGGGGGGTCTGGCTGGGTTCGCTGGGGCTGTTGGTTGGGGCCCTGGTGGCCTCACTCAACCTCCGCACGGGCAAGGTTTTCACGCTGCACGACGGTCTGACCCTGGGGCTCGCGGCCCTGGCCCCGTTGCTGGCCTGGCTGCTGGGCCTCTATCCCCTCGAGAGCCTGCGCGGGATGCTGGTGAGTGCGGGGGGCATCGCACTGGCCGGAATGCTCTACTGGTGGATGCGCAACCCCTCCGACAAGGTCGAGCCCGAAACCCAGGAAGAAACCTCGGGTGGCTACGTGACCGTGATGGGCTATGGCGACGTGGTGCTGGCGGGCTTTCTGGGGGTCTGGCTGGGTTTTGCCAACCTGCTGGTAGCGGTTTTTGTGGCGGTCTTTGCCGGTGCGATCCTTGGCCTGGTCATGCGCCGCTTGGGCGGCGACAACCAGATTCCATTTGGGCCGTATCTGGCCATTGGCGGGCTGATTGCTTTCTTCTATGGCAGTGCAATTGTGCAGTGGTATCTGAGCTATATCGGAGTCTCGTAGGGCATTGGCAACCGGTCAGCAATCCGCTGCCCGGCTATACCTAAGTCAACGGTGCCACCAGCGGCCAGTAAGCACCAGAACGCCGCGCAGGGTCATCACACCGACCATGGCCAGCAGGGCGTAGAGCTCCTGGGGTTGGTCTCGCAAGGCGTATATGAGATATAGAGCAGCAACAATCGCCGCGAAGGGGATCGAGCCGATGCCTTGAAAGCGGTCTTTCTTAAAAACCAGAAAATAAACCCCAAGCGCCAGACCAAAGGGGATTAAACCCCAGAGGCTCTCCACCGGAAAAGCCCAAAAGGCGAAACCCCCCGCTGCCCCAAGGCCGCCACCCCCACGAAAGCGAAACCAGATCGGCCAGATATGGCCTACCACCACCGCCAGCGCGCACAAAGGCAAAACCCAGAAGCTGGCAGAAAACCCTGCCAGCCAGGCGGCCAGCATCCCTTTGCCCACCTCGAGCAGCGCCACCCCCAGCCCCCAACCCACGCCCATTTGACGAAAAGTCCCGGAAGCACCGGCCAGGTCGCGCTGGCGGATGTCCCATCCCCGCAGACGCCCGGCCAGTATAGGAAAATTGATCGAGCCGACCAGGTAAGCCGCGACTACCAGCAGAATGTCCATAAACCCCGTTCTGACTACACTCTAGCAAGCCTGTAGCCCACACGCAAATGGAGGGGTATAAACTGGGAGACGGTAGGGGTTTGCAAAACCCTGACAATAGGGCCTGACAGTGTCTACGGAGGACGAGATGAAGCAGTGGATTGCCGGAATGTTTGTGTTGGTGGCTGGTCTGGGGCTAGCCCAACAGCGGGCTGAAGAAGTCATCAAGACGCAGTGCGACAGGGCCGAGGTCGTTGCAGAGCTCTGGCACGGCTTTACTGGAGGGGCGCCCAAAGAAGCCCTGGACAATCTTGCAGTTGAGTTTAACCGCACCCAGGGAGGCCGGGTCTGTGTTCGCCCGGTTGGTCAGGGCAACTACCGCGACCTATCCACTAAAATTCGAGCTTCATTTGCTTCGGGTCAAATTCCGGCCATGGCACAGGCTTTTGCAAACAACATGGCCATGTACCTCGAGAGCGATGCTCTGTTGACCATGCCTGCCCTGGGGGTCGAACTTAAGGGGATCAACCCGCTCTTTCTCAACGACGTCCGGCTTAATGGCCAGATTTACGGCGTACCCTTCAACAAGAGCATCCAGATTCTCTACGTCAACCGCGACCTCCTCAGGAAGCACAACGCTCAAATTCCTACCACCGTCACCGGGTTTGTCGAGACCTCGAGGCGGCTCTCTACCGCCGAAGGACATCCTGTCTACTGGTTCGTGCCCGATACCTCGACCTTCTCTTACTGGTTCTTCACCCTGGGCGGAAGCTACCTGAACAACAACCGGCTAGTGCTTAATTCGCCCAAAGCGGTAGAGACCCTCGAGTTCCTGGTACGGGGCGTACGCGAAGGATGGGCCAGGGCCATCACCAACGGCTTCATAAACCAGAACTTCGGCTCGGGGGTTTTTGGTTTCTCCACCGACACCTCGGCAGGCTTTAGCTTCTACGCCAGAGCAGCCCGGTTTGATTTAGGAACTGCTACGCTGCCTGGACGCACCAACAACCAGCCCGGCTTTGGGCTGGTGCAGGGCACCAATCTGGTGGTGTTCAAGGGCGCCGACGAAAGGCAAAGAAGGGTAGCCGCCGACTTCTTGCGCTTTGTCATCACCCCCAGGGTTCAGGCCGTGTTTGGGGTGGCCGCCAACTATGTGCCGGTCAATCAGGGCTCGGCGGTAGACCCGGTGGTGACCCGCTTTGTGAAGGAAAATCCTGCGTTTGGCGTCGCCATTACCCAGGCCCGCTTTGCCCGCTTCGAGCCAGCCCTTTCGCAGTGGGAGCAGATCCGCTTCGATATTCTAGGACAGGCCATCCGAGAAGCCGTGTTGGGTCAGGCCACCCCCAGAGCCGCGCTGGACAAAGCCCAGAAAGCCGCAGAGGACTTACTGGCAGGCCGCACCCGATAGCAACAGCAGGACATCCTTCTCCGTCCGAAAAGCTACGGGCGGAGTATTCTTGTGGAGGGCGTCTCGGCAGGGTGGCGTTATAGTGTCCAGTGGAACGCGGATGCAGTCCAGCGTTTAGCCCAAATAGGAGGAAGATATGAAAATAGGCATCAACGGTTTTGGGCGTATTGGTCGCCAGGTGCTTCGGATTCTGCACGAACGCGGTCTCGAGGTCGTGGGCATCAACGACCTTTCGGACAACTCGATTCTGGCCCACCTGTTCAAATACGACTCCAATTACGGAACTTTCCCAGGAAGCGTCAGCTACGACGAAAAAAGCATTACCGTAAGTGGTAGGGCCATCCGGGTCTACGAGGAAAAAGACCCGGCTGCCCTGCCTTGGGGCGAGATCGGGGCGGATATCGTGATCGAGTCCACTGGGCGCTTCACCAAGCTCGAGGCCGCCGAGGCTCACCTCAAGGCCGGGGCCAAAAAGGTCATCATCAGCGCTCCAGGCAAAGGCGAGATGCTCACGGTGGTGTTGGGCGTAAACGAAGGCATGTACGACCCCGCCAGACACCACGTGATCTCCAACGCAAGCTGCACCACCAACGGTCTGGCCCCGGTAGCCAAGGTGCTCAACGATAGTTTCGGAATTGACAAGGGCATCCTGACCACCGTCCACGCTTACACCGCCTCGCAAAGCCTGGTGGATGCTGTGAAAGACGACCCCCGCGATGCCCGCGCGGCAGCCCTCAATATTGTGCCCAGCGAGACCGGCGCGGCTAAAGCGGTGGGTCTGGTAATTCCTGAACTGAAGGGCAGGTTTGGGGGTATGGCCTTCCGGGTACCCACCAGCACTGTCTCGGTGGTGGATTTTACGGCTGTACTGAACAAGGAAGCCAGCAAAGAGCAGATCAACGCCGCCATGAAAGTGGCAGCCGAAGGCCCCATGAAGGGCATTCTGGCCTACACCGAAGAGCCGCTGGTCTCCAGCGACCTTAAAGGCGACCCGCACTCTTCGATCTTTAGTGCCCTCGAGACCCTGACCATCGGCAATATGGTCAAGGTGGTGGCCTGGTACGACAACGAGTGGGGCTATAGCTGCCGCGTGGCCGACCTGGCAGAGTTCATCGGCAGGAAGCTATGATCTATTCCCTCTCCCCTTGCGGGAGAGGGCTAGGGTGAGGGGTCGGAAGCGTTAGTTTTCGCAAATGCGCTTTAGTCCCATCTTTATTCGCTGTGCTAATGCTCTCACCCCTGCCCTTCTTGCTTAGCTGGAAAAGGGGTTCGGGTTAGTGGGGTGATTATGCGAACGCTCAAAGACTTCAACGCCGCCGGGAAACGCGTACTGGTACGGGTGGATTTCAACGTCCCCATCAAGGAGGGCAGGGTCAGAGACGAGACCAGGGTCAAGGCGGCCATTCCGACGCTGAAGCATCTATTGGAGCAGGGTGCGACGCTGGTTTTGTTCTCCCATCTGGGGCGGCCCAGGGGTGGTTACGAGCGCGATAGCAGCCTCGAGCCTGTGGCTCCGATTCTGGAGAAGCACCTGGGCAAGCCTGTCGCCTTTATCGGGGGTTCGGCGGAGCTGACCCCGGCCAGTGATGCTACGCTGCAGAAGGTAAAAGCGGCATCTGCGGGCTCGGTGATTCTGCTGGACAACGTGCGCTTTGAAGCGGGCGAGGAAAAGAACGACGACACGCTCTCGCAGCAGTTCGCCCGGCTGGGCGAGGCCTTTGTACTGGATGCTTTCGGGTCGGCACACCGGGCGCACGCTTCGGTGACGGGGGTAACCAGGTATCGGCCCAGCTATGCAGGCTTCTTGATGGAAAAGGAAGTCAGCAGCATCGGCAAGGTTTTGCATCAGCCCGAGAAGCCCTACTGGGTGGTGCTGGGCGGGGCCAAGGTTTCGGACAAGATTGGGGTGATCGAGAACCTGCTGCCCAGGGTCACGGGCATGGTAATTGGCGGTGCGATGGCCTTTACCTTCATCAAGGCCCAGGGCGGCAGGGTAGGCAGGAGTCTGGTCGAGGATGACAAGCTGGATCTGGCCCGTGACCTGCTGCAAAAAGCCGCCGATCTGGGGGTGAGGCTTCTACTGCCGACCGATGTTTTGGCCGCGCAAAAAATTGAGGCTGGAACGCCGTCCCGCATCATGCCTGCGAACGCAATTGAGGCCGAGTGGATGGGTCTGGATATCGGGCCAGACAGCGCCAGGGCTTTTGCCGATGCCTTGCAAGGGGCCAAAACCGTGCTGTGGAACGGCCCTATGGGGGTTTTTGAGGTGGACGACTTTGCCAGGGGGACCCTGGCGGTGGGTGAGGCCATTGCCAGGCTCCAGGGGGCCTTCACGGTGATTGGCGGCGGAGACTCAGTGGCGGCGGCCAACAAGCTGGGCCTGGCCGACGAGTTTAGCCATGTTTCTACGGGAGGTGGAGCCAGCCTCGAGCTCTTAGAGCTGGGCAGCCTGCCGGGCATCGAAGCCCTAAGCTAGAGGTATGCAGGTACGCATCCAGCCTGAGCGGCCCGACAGCGAGGTCGCCCGCCAACTGATCGCAGAACTCGACGCGGTACTAAACCTCCATTATCCGCCCGAGAGCCGCCACGGCTACAGTGTGGAAAAACTAATTCAGCAAGGGGTTGCCTTCTTTGTGGCTTACCTCGACAAGCTTCCTACGGGCTGTGGTGGGGTGCAAGTTTTCGGTGCTGAGTATGCCCTAGTTGAAGCGCATGTACGTGCGAACTCCGTTTCGCGGGCGGGGGTTGGGAAAGCGGCTGCTGGTTCACCTTTCAGAGTACGCCGCCGAACAGGGCATCCGGCTGCTCCGGCTCGAGACCGGGGTGGCCCAGACCGAGGCCATCGGTTTGTACGAGCGCGAAGGCTTCCAGCGCATCCCGCCCTTCGGCCCCTACTCCGAAGACCCCCTCAGCATCTGCATGGAAAAGCAGCTTGCCTAGAGCGGCTCCCACGAATCCCCATCCCGTTGTCCAGGGTATTCAAGGAGGCAGCCTGGAACCGCGCGAACCTGCTTATCTGCTGCCCACCCAGCGAGGCTTCGAAGGAACGTTTTATCCCCTGAGTTCCTGGTAGATCCGGATCGCTACCCCCGAGGGATCAAGTACCGTGAACTCGCGAGTACCCCAGGGCTTGTCCTCGAGTTTTCCGTTTGGATGCACGATACCGGCAGCCTCGCAGCCGACATACCACAAATCGGCCTCGTCTACTTGCAGCCGGAAAGCATAGTTCTGGCCGATCTGTGAACTGGGTTCGTGGTAAAAATGCAACCGCAGCCCATCCCGGCTCAGTCCGCCGTACTCCACCGGGTTTTCCCCGTCGCTAAAAGGTTCTCCGAAGCCCAGGTAAGCCTGATAGAAACGCAACGACTCTGCTACATCGCGACTGGGCACCACCGGAATAATCGCAGACACCATCACCTTCATTATCCACCTCAAAAAGGAGGCGACCTCAACGATCGCCCTTACCTGGTAAAGCGCCGGTCGTGAAAACTCAAGCGTAAGCCCTCTGCAGCTTGGCCAGCTCGAGCTTCTTCATCTGGAGGATAGCCTGCATAACCCTGGCCACCCGCCCCTGGTCGGGGTCTTGCATCATCCCATCCAGCGCCCTGGGAACGATCTGCCAGCTCAGGCCATACCGGTCTTTCAACCAGCCGCACTGCTCAGCCTCGGGTACGGCAGAAAGCCTGGTCCAGTAATGGTCAATCTCCTCCTGCGAGTCGCAGTAGACCATGAACGAGATCGCCTCGTTGAAGGCAAACTCGTGTTTATAGCCGCTGTCCATCGCCGCAAACCACTGGCCCCCCAGCATAAACTCGCTGTACATCACGGTTCCCTCTTTATCGAACTCCATGCCTGCTGGGTAGCGATGGATACTGCCGGCCCCGGAGTGCTCGAACACGCTGGCATAGAAGGCCCCGGCTTCCTCGGCCTTGCCGCATACCTCACCCACAAACAGCAACGCAGGGGTGATGAAAGGGCGCTTATCGCCCGAGTCAGAAAGCATGAGCTGCCAGGAAACGCCATACCTGTCCTGCAGCCAGCCGTAAAGAGGGGCATGGGGGTACTGCTGCAGTGCCATCAGAACCTTGCCGCCCGGCAGCAGCTTCTCCCACAAGGCCTCGAGCGAAGACGAGGCGTCGTATCGGGCATCTCCTCGCGGTAACTTCAACCTGCCGCTCGCGCCTTCGGCCTCGAGGTCTTCCTTGGAACGACCTTTGGAAGGATCAAAGTTGAGGATAAACGAGGTTGAGGGGTTGAACTTGAACAAAGGCCCTGCGCTGAGGGCCATGAAGGGCTGACCTGCCAGCTGGAAAGAGATCAGTTCGCTGTCTCCCGAAGGCGTATCTCGCAAGATGACAGACTGGGTGATTTTGGAGTCGGGGAAAGCAGCGCAATAAAAATCTGCGGCTTCCCTGGCTTCTTTATCGAACCACAAGTGCGGAATAATTTTGCTCATCGCTATCTCTCCTATACCGACACCTTCAAAAGAATGGGTGGTGGCGCCTTTATGAAGAGTGCTTCTCCATACCACTACGCAGCCAGTCGAACTGAAATTCGCTTGACCCCTGGCGTGGACTGCACCTCGGTCAGGAGGGACTGCAGTGCTTCAAAGTTGTGACGTTCTACTACCAGCACCGCCTCGGAAGCCCCCAGCAAGGCATCGGCTTTAACCACCCCTGGCAGACGGCTCAGCGCATGCACGATGCGTTTGGGTTGGGTACATGAAACGAAGACATAAGCAGATACCAGGCGGATATTTTCCACAACAGAAACCTGGGCTTGCTGGGCGAGTTGCATTATGCGGGCCTCCTGTACAACTTTTGGAATAGTGGGGCCAATTCCCACGGTTTCCGCGATCAAACGTTGCTGCCTATCCCTGGCCTCTACTTCCCAAAATAGCGTTGAGAACATAATTGCCTCCAACCCTCACTATGCGGTTCCACCTCAAGGTTAACGTCAGGGCCTAACTGGCAATGGGAAGGGTTTTGGCTTCGGTTTGGGCATCGGCTCCCACCAGGCGGTTCCACAACCTGGTCAGGCGGGCTTCAGGGTAGTAGGTGGTGCGGTACTGGATGGTGGCCTCGAGCCAGGCTCTGGCGAGGGGCTGGGCCATCGGGCGAAGCAGGGGGATTTTCCCACGCAGTTCGTTTTCCAGGGCCCAGAGACCAATCTGGCCTTTGCGGTTGTCAAGCTCGATGAGGGTGTTCAGCACTTCACTCGGGTGTACGGTTCCGCGTCCAATGGTTTTCCAAACATTTTCGTTGTTGTTCATGTGCTTGCCTCCCATTATGATAATAGCATAATCTATCTGCATAACGCAATACCTATTGCGGGACATTACGTCTTGACCGTAGAATGTTTTTATGCTACCGTCAGAACCATGACATTAGCCGAACGTCTCCGCGAACTGCGCAGCCAACAAAGCTGGCGCCTGAAGGATCTGGCCGACAAGAGCGGGCTTTCCGTGCCCTACCTGTCCGACCTCGAGCGAGGCCGCACCAATCCCTCCCTCGACACCCTGCAAACCCTGGCCGGCTCCTACAACGTCTCGGTCAACGATTTGCTGGCCCCCGTGGACTTCTACGGCCAGCGCACCGAGGCCTCGCTGCCCCGGGGACTGGCCGAGCTAATCGCCGACCCTATCCTGGGCGCTGAAATCACGCCCGAATGGCAGCAAACTCTGGCCCGCATCGAGCTTCGCGGCAGACGCCCCGAATCCAAGCGCGACTGGTACGAAATCTTCCTGCACCTCAAGCGGGTGTTGGAAGGCTAGCCGAAAGCTGAAAACCGAAAGCCGATAGCAAAAAACGCGCTGTCGGCTTTTTTGTGGAACGGTCTTCGGGCGAGTTTACCTGGGATGCCATGGCCCAGGTAAGCAACTGGCCAGCGCTGGGCACTCAGGGCCAAACCCCCATAAGATGATGGCTATGGACAAGCCCGTTCGCTCTTCCGAATCCGGTTTTTTTGTGGCGGGGTACGAAATACGCACCAGCAATGCTGCTGAAATCAATCCCCAGACTGCCAGAATTCCGGCCTTGTGGGAAAAGATGGAACGGGGGGAATTGGAGGCTTT
>NZ_CALMCQ010000381.1 GCF_937863175.1 uncultured Meiothermus sp.
CACGCGCTCGGCGCTTGATCTGCCGGCGCATCTGCCGCCGATGGCGGCGGGGCTCTGCTTGCACCCAGGGTCTGGTTTGGGTAGGATGACGAGCGCCACCTCACGAACAGACTGGCCCAGTCTTTGAGAATCGGTACGTTTTAACTACATAGAACCTCATGACCACATACATCCTTCGTCGCCTGCTGATCGTAGTACCCACCTTGCTAGGGGTTTTGCTGGCAGTGTTTCTAATGGTGCGGCTGGCCCCCGGCGATCCCGCTCAGTTGCTGGCAGGCGAGTTTGCCACGCCCGAAACCCTGGCCGATATTCGCGAGCGGTTTGGCCTGGATCAGCCCTGGTATGCCCAGTTGGGCATTTATATTGTCAATGTTTTTCAAGGCGATCTGGGTGAGTCGGTGCGCACCCGCCAGCCCGTCACCCACGAACTAGCCAACTTCTTTCCAAACACGCTAAAACTAACCCTGGCAGCCATGCTGGTAGCCCTGCTGATTGGTATCCCGGCGGGCATTATCTCAGCCATACGGCCCGGCACTGCCATAGATCTGCTGGTAATGCTGGGAGCCTTGATCGGGGTTTCGATGCCAGTCTTCTGGTTTGGCCTGATGGCCATTCTTATCTTCTCGGTGCAGCTTGGATGGTTTCCCGTAGCAGGTACAGGCACAATCTGGCACCTGGTCTTACCTGCTATTACTCTGGGTACTAGCACTGCCGCTATCCTGGCCCGTATGACCCGCAGCGCCATGCTGGAGGTACTCTCACAAGACTACATCCGCACCGCCCGGGCCAAAGGTTTGGCAGGCCGGGTGGTGGTCTTCAAACATGCCATGCGCAATGCCCTGATACCGGTTGTCACCATTACGGGCCTTCAGTTTGGCGGGCTTCTGGAAGGAGCAGTGATCACCGAGACGGTGTTTGCCTGGCCAGGTATTGGGCGGCTGCTGGTTGACTCCATTCTGGCCCGCGACTATCCGGTAGTGCAGGGTGCGGTACTTCTTATCGCCGTGGCTTTCATTCTGATCAACCTGGTGGTTGACCTGCTGTATGGGGTCATTGACCCGAGGATTCGTTATGACTGATCTTGCCAGGTCGTCTGCCCAAAGGACTTCACGTGACTGAGCCTATCAGGACTGCCCCCAACACCCCGGACAAGCCGAAGGCCCCCCGTTGGCGACGGCGCTTGTTTCGCAGCCCATTGGCGGTGGCAGGGTTTTTGTTTATTGGTGTTTTTTTGCTGGTGGCTACTTTTGCCCCTTTCATCTCACCTTACAGCCCGCTCGAGCAGAATCTGCGCGGCATCAACGTCCCGCCGATGCGAGTGGAATTCCGTGGTCCGCAAGGCCAGCCGGGTCTCTGGGTGCGCGAGGTGACCCGCTCCCCCTTGGGTCAGCTCGAGGCAGGACAAGAACTGTATCCGATCCGGTTTTTTGTGCGCGGTGGTCAGCCCTGGGTCTGGTGGGGAGGCCTTCTGCAAAGCGACCTGCGACTGATTGGCGTAGACGGCCCGATCAAGTTTCATCTCCTGGGCTCCGACGAGCAAGGCCGTGACATTTTGAGTCGCCTGGCCCACGGGGCCTGGATTTCTCTTTCGATTGGGTTAATTGTAGTATCCATTGGCCTCTTCATCGGGGTACCGATGGGACTCGTCTCCGGTTACTTTGGGGGAACCCTAGACCTGATCGTTCAGCGCGTCGTTGATGTGATGCTCTCGTTTCCGGGCATACTGCTGGCTATCGTGCTGGTAGCAACCCTGGGAACTGGCCTGACCAATGTGATGATCGCAGTAGGCATCGCCGCCATTCCGGTTTATGCCCGACTGGTGCGGGGCTCGGTGCTTTCGTTGCGAGACCGCGAGTTTGTGGAAGCCAGCCGGGCGCTGGGTAACCACAACCGGCGCATAATGCTGAAGCATATCCTGCCGAATGCACTCCCCCCTATTATCGTGCAGTCGAGTTTGCAGATGGCTGTTGCAATCCTGTTTGCAGCCGGGCTGGGCTTCCTGGGCCTGGGAGCACGTCCACCCGAACCAGAGTGGGGCCTGATGCTCGCGCGGGGCCGCGAATACCTGGCTACTGCCCCGCATGTGGCGACTTTCCCAGGACTGGCCATCATGTTTGTGGCGCTTGGCTTCAACCTGTTGGGTGATGCCCTACGCGACGCGCTCGACCCCAGGGCACTCAGGTAACCTGGCACCCCTCAACACCCCACCATCCACAAGCCCGTTCAGTCCTCTCGCTATCTTCTGAGAACACGTTTAATCTTTATCCGATTCTCACAACGACCCAACCCAGCACCCAGCCTTTTGAGCAAAGATTCACCCAGGGCCCCCGGTTCACCCGGAGCCGCTAAAATGAAGGTATGAAACGATGGTTAGGTCTGACGATTCTGGCCCTGGCCAGTTGTGTACCGCAGCCAGGACAACAACCTTATCAACTCAGCGAGATTCAGGTGCTATTTGCCGAGAGTAGCGAGCGTTGGACTTTCTTTTATGGTGAACCCCAGGTCATCCGGCTGGGCGAGCGCAGCCTGGCCCTCGCAAAAGGGCCGGCGACCAGCCCGCTGGCTGTACCAGAGGCCTTACTGGTAAGGGGCGAGGCGCCCTACCGTGAGATTAACCCAGCCCTGCCGCAGGCGGCCCAAACCACCCGCACCTTCCCCGGTTTGCAGTTTGTGGTACGCGCCAGCCGCAACGTACAAAGTGCCTGGCTGTTCGATGGAGGCTGGTCACGGTTGGGCAGTGTCTTTGCCGGCAGTGCAGCCCAGGTGGTAGAAAGCCGCCCTGGCTCACCCAGGCTGGCCTCCCTCTCGGAGGCCGAAAATGAGGCTGTACTACGGGAAGTCTTGAGCCGCAGGGGGGGTCGTCCAGTGGTTTTGTACGAGCTCGAGCCCCCCCTGGCGCCCAACCGCTATGAACCGACCCCCCTTCAAGCCAGGGTCGTGGCACTGGCTGTGCAGTATGGCTTGGAAACGGAGCTTGCCTTGACACCTCCCAGTCCCCAACCCCAGAACCCCCGTGTAATGCAACAGGGTGGACAGTCTGCTTATACCAATGATAGTGCGGCCGCCTTCTTAGCCAGCAACCAGTCCCAGCTCCAGACCATCTGGCGGCTGGCTACCGGCCTCCAGCTTCCCCAGCCTGCCCCCCCCTCGGTAGACTTTAACCTTAACCGGGTGGTGGCCTTCTTCTGGGGCCAAAAGCCCACCGGCGGGCACGGCAGTCAACTTCTAATCACTCTGCTTTCGGGTAAGAGCCGGCGGGGCAC
>NZ_CALMCQ010000382.1 GCF_937863175.1 uncultured Meiothermus sp.
TGATGGCCCACCTGACGGTGGAAGGGGGCCGGCTGGGCGGCGGTGAGTTTACCTTTCACACCACCAACAGCTACGCCATCCAGCCCGCTGACTTCCCCCCGGCCCTGAGCTACGTGGCCCTGGGCCACCTGCACCGCCAGCAGCAAGTTGCCGAGACCCCGATGGCCTGGTACGCAGGCTCGCTGATTCAACTGGATTTTGGCGAGAACGAGGATAGCCCCAGGGGTGCCCTCATCGTCGAGGTAGCCCCGGGACTTCCGCCCAGGGTTCAACCCATTAACGAGCACTGGGGCCGACCCCTCAAGACCTTCCGGGTCAGCCGAGACTCGTTGGATCGCCGCTGGAACGAGATCAGGGAGTTTCCCGGATATAGCAAGGTGGTGATTGAAGGCAAAGGTAACCCGGCTTTGCGCGAACGATTGTTCAAGGAGATGCCAGACTTGCTCGAGGTGGAGTTTCACACCCCCGATTCGGAGGAAGCCAGGCCCGCTGTGGCGACAGTGGAAGATCTCGACTGGGTTGAAGCCTACTCCCAGTACCGCCTCGAGGCCACCACCCGCGAGGCCAGCCCCGAACTGCTGGCGGCATTTAGAGAGGTGTTCGAAGAGGTTCATGCCTCCGAAAGTGAGCGCGGTAGGCAGTGACCCGTCCCGTGCCTGCTTGCACAAACCTCGACCTCGTTGCACCGGGGCAGTTGCACTATGACTTTACGATCACGGTGAGCTGGACGCCATTCCCCGGAGGTTATCAGTCGAAACATCCCTTATGATCTATCTGCGAACCGCTTAATCCTCGACCCCTGACGCTTCGCACCAGCTTACCTATGAGACCCCTCAAGTTGCGTATCCAAGGTTTTGGCGCTTATGCCGATTTACAGGACGTCGGCTTTGATGATGTGGAGTTGTTTGCCATCACCGGGCAGACCGGGGCGGGCAAGAGCACCCTGCTCGATGCCATGACCTATGCCCTCTACAAAACCACGCCGCGCATCGGCTCAACGGGACTCAAGGAACTCAAACATCCCCTGGCCGAGTCGGCCAAAGTGGAACTGACCTTTGACATGGGCGGGCAGGTGTGGCGGGTGGTGCGGGTGGTGGGCAAGGAAAACCAGAACCGCCTCGAGTACCTCCTGCACAACGACTGGAAAACCCATCCCGCCTCCGAAAAAGTCAAAGAGCTCGATGCCAAGCTGGCCGAAATTCTGGGCATGGACTACGAAACCTTTACCCGTGCGATTCTGCTGCCGCAGGGCCAGTTCGACCTTTTTTTACGCGGTTCGCCCAAAGAGCGCCGCGAGACCCTGATCAAGCTCTATGGCCTGGAGTCGCTCAAGGCCATGCGGGAAAAGGTGGCGGCCAGGCTCAAGGCCATTAGCGAGAAAAGCGCCCGCTTGCAGGGCGAACTGGATGCACTGGCCGAGGCCGATGAGGAGCGAGTCTCCGCGCTACGAGATGAGATCGAGCTGCTCGAGCGCAGCGAACGCGACCTTAGCAGCCAGCACCAGACCGCCGAAAAGACCCTGCGAACCCTCGAGCACCGCCTCGAGAAATTCACCGAGCTCGAGTCGCTACGCCGCCGCAGGGCCAACTGGCAGAACGAGCAACCCCGCATCGCCGAAATTGCTGCCAGGCTGGCCCAGGCCGAGAAAGCCGGGCGGATCTGGCCGCAGTTAGAGGCCCTGCAAGCCGCGCAAAACGAACTCGGTCAAAAGCAGGAGCAGTATAGGCGTGACCAGTCGGTGCAAGTGAAACTCGAGGCCGAACTCATCCCCCTGCGGCAGGACTTCCAGCCTGAAAGGTTGGAAAAGCTCAAAACCGGGCTATCCCAGACTCCCCTCTTGCAGGTGCAGGAAGCCCGCCTGAAGCGCTATGGCGGAACCCTGAACCTGCATCATGCGGCTCCCTTACTTTTTGACGAAGACCGCCTGGACACACTGCGTGATGCCGAGCGGCAGTTCGACGAGCTGCACAAACTGACCGAACGTCATAAGCGCATCGCGGCGGCCTTTGGGCAGTTTCAGGCCGAGCTGAAGGCGTCGCAGCATGCCTACGAGCAGTTGATGGGGGAACTCGAGCACCTCAAGGCCGCTGGTGTGGAGGCCAGAGCCGAGTTCGAACAGGCCGAACAGGCCCTCGAGCTTGAAAAAACCCGCCAGGGCATCTACCAGTACCGCAACAAGCTAAGGGTAGGCGAACCCTGTCCCCTGTGTGGACACCCGGTAGAGCAGTTGCCTCCTGCCACCGACCTTCCCGACCTGGCCCCGCTGGAGGCTGCCCGGAAGCTTAAGGCCAGCGAACTCGAGGAACTGCGGGCCGACTTCAAGGTTAGGCAAGACCGGCGCAAACAACTCGAGGACAGCCTGCCCAGACTGCTCAGCCAGTTCGACCAGCGGCAGCAGGAAGAAGCGGAGGCCCGGGCTGAGCTCGAGTCTATCCAGACCCAGGTGCGCGAACTTGGTTCACTGGAAAAAGTCCACCAGGAACGCATCCAGCGCCTCTCCGCACTGGCTGCCGAGATTCGCAAGAATACCGATGGGCACGATGTGGAAAGCTATATCGGGCGTTTACAAAAACAGCTTCAGGCTCAGGAGGGTCTGGCCCGGCAGATCGCCGAACTCGAGGCCCGATTAGCGGAAGCCCAGGGAAGAGTCTCGAGCCTCGCCGGGATTGTGCAGGTTTTGCAGGCCAACCAGGCCCGCCAGGAAGCGGCCGTTCAGGTGCTTATTCAGGAAGCCCAGTTCGAGAACCAGGAATCGGTCAGAAAAGCCCGTCTGAGTCTTCAGGAAGTAGATGCCTTGCGAAAGCGGCAAACCCAGCACGAGCGCGATGGGGTGGAAATTGCCTCGTTGCTGGGAAAGCTCGAGCAAGAGCTGGGTAGCCAGGAACCCGTCACCGCCCTCCAGGTTTCCGAGCAAAAAAACCTGGTGGCCGGGCTCAAAACCTCCCTCGGCGAGGTCAAAGAGCGCCTTGGCGGCAAAAAGTCAGACCTCGAGCGCATGCAAAAACAACTCGCTCGAAAGCGCGAGGTTCGTAAGGAAAAGGCCGAATTGGACAAGCAAACCGACCTCTGGGAACAACTCGCCAGCGACCTCAAGGGCGACCGCTTCCAGGACTTTTTGCTGGAACACTATCAGTCCGGTCTGCTCTCCAGGGCTTCGGAGTTTATCCAGTCTCTTTCGCAAAACCGCTATAGCCTGCGCCTCGAGGAGGGCGAGTACAAAGTGCTCGACCGCTGGAATGATGCCCAGCGACCAGTACGAACCCTTTCGGGTGGTGAAAGTTTCATGGCCAGCCTCTCGCTGGCGCTTTCCCTGTCGGAACACCTTTCGCGCGGCAGAATCGGGGCCTTGTTCCTGGACGAAGGCTTCGGAACGCTCGATGCAGAAACGCTGGAGCAGGTTGCAGGGGTGCTGGAAGCCCTGCCCACCCAGGGTCGCCTGGTAGGCATCGTGACCCACGTGGAGGCACTGGCCGAACGGTTGCCAGCGCGACTGCAGGTTGAGAAATCGCCTGCCGGAAGCAAGGTTGGTTGGAAAGATTAAATCCCGCTGCTGTGCAACAGGTTCTTGCATCAGGGCGTAGGGCCCGTCTGCCCGCCAACAGGTGCAGTACCCGGGTTCGATTTACGCAGGAGGTGGAGACTGAAGGACTGCTCAACAGAGCTTTTCATTCGAATCCAGCAAAGATATTCGTCGCAAGTATCGGCATTTAGGTATAGTTTTGTAGAGTGCGCCGCGCCCAGCACTGACGTACCGTTTTTATGTCGAGAATCATACGTAACACTTTTTTGGTCATGGCGGGTACACTCTCCAGCCGCTTGCTGGGCCTGGTGCGCCAGACCATCCTGACCAATTTGCCGCTGCCCGATATTCTCAAAGATGCTTTCTGGGTGGCTTACCGTATTCCCAATCTGCTGCGCGAATTGTTGGCCGAGGGGGCCATCCAAAATGCGCTGATTCCTGTGCTGACCAGTCTCCCACCCGAAGAAGCCAGGGTGTTCGCCAGGCGTTTTGGAGCATTTCTACTGGGAGTCAATCTGGTGATTCTGGGCCTGGGCATCGTGTTTGCCCCCCAGATCGCCAGTGCCCTGCTCTGGCTCTCCGATCTTTCACTCAGCCAGCCCAGCCCCTTGCGCGACCCTGCGGTCTTTGAGCAGCTGGTTCTGATGATTCGCCTGGTAATGCCTTTTTTACTCTCGATCTCGATGGCTTCACTGTTTTCTTCGATGCTCCAGTCGGGCGAGCGTTTTGGCATCACCAGCTTCAGCCCCATCGCCTTCAACATAGGTTCCGTCGTAGTGATGTTGTTGTTTCCCAGTAGTGTGGTCGCCCTTGGATTATCGGTCACGGTCGGGGGAGCCCTGCAAGCCCTGGTGCAGCTCCCCGCACTCAAGGGTTATGGGTTGGAATTCAGATGGCACCCGGCTTTCCGAGAGGCCCTCTGGCGCATTGGGCCCTTTGCCTTTACCACCTCGGTACGGCAGTTTCTGAACCTGGTGTTGTTGGGCATCCTGGCGGCCTACCCCTCGGCGGCTGTGACGGGCTTCCAGAATGGTGAGCTCATCTTTACCACTGCTCTAGGCTTGTTGGCGGTCTCGCCAGCGATGGCCGCCTTCCCCCGGCTCTCCGCGTTAGCGGGGGGTGGCGACGTGTCTGCGGCCCGCGAGCTGCTCCGCCGCATCATGGCGCGGTTGGCGGTTCCCCTCGCCTTCGCAGCAGCAATGATGGTGGCGCTGGCCCCCTGGATGGTAGGGACACTCTACGCCATCACCGACAATTTCTCCGATGCCAACCGGGCCTTCACCACCCAGACCGTGATGGCGTTGGGCTTTGCGCTCCTGCCCTGGGGCTTAAACCAGTTGGTGCTGCGGGGCTTCTACGCAGTGGGGCAGGTGGGGCAGGCGGTGAGCGTGACGGTGATGGTGGCGCTCCTGAACACCTTCGGTTACTGGCTGTTCCGCGAGCAGGGATTGTTTGTGTTGAACCTGGCAACTGCTCTTGCGGGCTGGGTGGGCCTGGCGATTTATGCCAGGCGCTTGCAGCGTTTCCATATGGTGGCACAAACCGAGGTATGGCGGGTGGTAGGAAAGGTAGTGCTGGCAGCAGTTCCGGCGGGTTGGGCTGCTTACACGGTAGCCATTCAGTTTGGAATTCCCACCTTTTTTTTGCAGAACCTCCTACCGCTTTTTGCAGGAGGTTTGACAGGGCTGGCTATATTTGCAGGGCTTGCTTATGCCTTGCGGCTCCCGTTGAAGCTCAGGTAATACCAGATTCGGAACCCGACCGAAGGGAGACGCTTTTTTCGCCGACCGTCCGGGAGGGGGGTGCTCCAGGATTCCAAAAGATCGCCTCCGGGTCTCCGGGTTGGAGGATCATCTTTTTGAATCCGGTAAAACCCCTCTGGCTCAGGTTGCTCAGGGGTCTGGTAACAAAGAAGTTAGCATGTGACGAACGCCCTGAAGCGAGCCGCTCCAAAGCGAACCCCAAAAATGCATCTCAGAAGAAACCATCGCCGAAATTGCTATGGTGGGCACACTTTGGAGGGCAGAATCCCTACCGGTAATGACTTGGGTGTTTGCCGTAGAAGGCGCACCCATTCACGGAACCCCGGGGTGGCAGAGAGGGGTTTTCAGTGCAACCAGGGGTGCCCTCCATCTGAAAACCGCCTCATTTGCTCTAGCTTGCCGACGACCTGGTTTTCTTTAGTGGTTCGACCTTCTGCCCCGGCGTGAGTTCGCGTAACAGGGCCAGCCGCAGACGGGCAATTTCCGACTCGAGGCGGTTCTGCTGGATGTCCAGTTCGTTGCGCAGGCGGATGATCTCCTCGACCCCTGCCAGGTTAATGCCCAGTTCTTGCGTGAGGCGGCGAATTTCCTTGAGTTTTTCCACATCCCGTTCAGAGTAGAGGCGGGTCTTGCCGGAGGTGCGACTGGGCGCGACCAGGCCCTCCCGCTCGTAGAGGCGCAGGGTCTGGGGATGCATCCCCACAATGTCGGCGGCCACCGAAATGATATAGACGGGCCGCTCTTTCTCGTTGATCTTCTGGCCCTTACCCTCGCCAGGAGCGGGCAGGGCCGGGGGCGTCTTGAAAGCCTCGAGCTTCTCGCCCAGCTCTACCTTCAGGCGTTCGGCCTCCTCGCGGAAGCGCTGCTCGAGCGTCCATAACTCGTCGCTCAGCTTCATGATTTCTTCCACGCCCGCCAGGTTGACCCCCAACTCCTGGGTCAGGCGGCGAATTTCCCGGAGCTTCTCGACATCCCGTTCAGAATACAACCGGGTCTTGCCCCCCGAACGCTTGGGTTGTATCAGGCCTTTCCGCTCGTACAGCCGCAGGGTTTGGGGATGCATATCCACCAGCTCGGCAGCAACCGAAATGATGTAGACGGGGCGGTCTTTTTTATCCATAAACAAACCGGGCTAAAAACCCTTGACACTAACAGTATACGGAAACCTGTGCTCATGCACGTCAATCGTCACAGGTATGCCGTGTAGCACAGTTGGTCTATGGTCTAAAGCCGATGCCGGTGGCCCATAGCCACAACCAGCCATCCGCTATTCACCATCGGCTATTGACCCGGTTTTGCGGGCTTGAAGGGTAAATACCTGGGCTGCCAGAACCGCTCGGCAACATAGGCCTGGATGGCTTCCATACCCAGACCCACCAGGCGTTCTTCCTGGGCCAGTCCCTCCTTGATGGCCTGCCGGATGACCCGCGAGGCCACATACTGGCTCACCTCCCGCAACTCCGAAGTGGGGGGATATACCCGGTCTGGGTGATGTTTACTGGTGTAGTCGTATAAGGCATAAGACGCCTCCAGCACCATTGCATCAGAGACTTCCCTGGCCTTGGAGAGCACCGTACCAAAACCCAGTCCCGGAAACACAAAGGCATTGTTGCCCTGCCCGATGGGAAAAGTTTCCCCGCCATGTTCCACCGGCGCAAAGGGGCTCCCGGCGGCTACCAGGGCCTTGCCGTTTGTCCAGCGCAAGATTTCTTCGGGAATGGCCTCCGACGAGCTGGTGGGGTTGGACAGGGGGAAGATGACTGGATACTCGGCGCTGGCCTGCATGGCCTGCACAATGGGCCCAGTAAACGAACCGGGCTGCCCCGACAACCCCAACAAAACAGTGCCTTTAGCATTCACGATGGTCTCATACAGGCTGGGCGTCTCGCCCGAGACCTGCCAACCCTGGACATGCGCAGGATCTTTGGCGAACTTCTGCTTGTAGCCCTCCATACTCCGGTTGCGGAGCAACAAGCCTTTGGAGTCGAGCACAAATAACCGCTCGAGGGCTTCTTCCTGGCCCAGACCCTCCCGCAACAAGCCATCCAGGATGGCCTGGGCCACCCCGATCCCCCCGGCTCCGGCTCCATAGACCAGGATGCGCTGGTCGGAGAGGTTCTGTCCCTTGATTCGACAGGCCGACAAGACCCCGGCCAGGGTGACCGCGCCGGTGCCCTGGATATCGTCGTTGAAAGAGGGAAGCACCTTACGGTAGCGCTCGAGCACAGCAAAAGCGGTGTCTTTGCTGAAATCCTCCCACTGGATGACCGCACTGGGGTAGCGCTGGTGAAAAGCCTCGACAAAGCGATCCATAAATTCGTAGTATTCCACACCCGAGAGCCGCCGGTGGCGGACGCCCAGGTATAGTGGATCGTTAATCAGATCGGCGCGGTTGGTGCCCACATCCAGCTCGACAGGGAGTGCTTTGTCCGGCCCCAACCCCCCCGCCGCGGTGTAGATCGCCAGTTTGCCGATGGAAATGGCCAGCCCCCCAAAACCCTGGTCGCCGATACCCAGAATGGCCGAGGAATCGGTGGCTACCGCCAGGCGCACATCGTTAATGGGGGTATTGCTCAAAGCCTCGGCAATTTCTCGAATATTGTCGGTGGAAGCAGCGAAGCCACGCGGATAGCGGTAGATATGAGAGAACTGCTTAACTGCCTCGCCCACCGTGGGCGTATAGAGGATGGGCAGCATCTCGCTCAGGTGGTCGGCGAACAGGGCAAAAAACAGCACCTCGTTGCGATCTTGCAGGTTGCGGAGAAAGATGTGTTTCTCCAGATCATTTTCGATCAGGCAGTAGCGCCGATAATTGCGCTCTTTCTGCTCTTCCAGGGTCGCCGGGTGTGGCGGTAAGAGGCCCTCGAGTTTGAGTGCTTTCCGTTCTTCATGGGTAAAGGCTGTTCCCTTGTTCAAGAGGGGCAGGCCCAGCAGCACAGAGCCTTCGACAAAGGGCTCGATATAGCGCTTGCCCCGCTCGTCGCGCTTGACGTCGTAATAGCGGCTGACCATCATATGCGTAATGCTACGCCAGCAGCGCATCAAGGGTCTAGAGTCGAGTGGCCAGGGGCCGGGCCTGTGCAAATAAGCCCTGGCAGCCAGGGACAAGGTTGATGGCTAAATGGCGTACCGCCTGCTTAGCCGGGAGGCGCTCCCGCAGTCGGTTCCGAACCTGCCCGGTGTACCTACCCCCGACCTTTGTCCTTCGACATCCGGCCTCCGGCACGTTATCATCGTGAACGGTAGAAGTGGGCCAAAGCCCAACGAAAGGAGCCTCTGGATGAAATCCCCTGTTCGTGTTGCGGTTACTGGTGCGGCCGGTCAGATTGGCTACAGCCTGCTGTTTCGTATTGCTTCAGGCGAAATGCTGGGCAAAGATCAGCCGGTAATCTTGCAGCTTCTGGAAATTACCCCGGCCCTCAAAGCCCTCAATGGGGTGATCATGGAGCTGGAGGACTGCGCCTTCCCCACCCTGGCTGGTATTGTTCCCACCGACGACCCTAACGTGGCTTTTGGCGATGTGGACTATGCTCTGCTGGTGGGTGCAATGCCGCGCAAACAGGGCATGGAGCGGGCCGATCTGCTGGCCGCTAACGGGGCGATCTTTACCGCCCAGGGCAAGGCCCTCTCCGACAGCGCCAGGAAGGGGGTTAAGGTGCTGGTGGTGGGCAACCCGGCCAACACCAACGCCCTGATCGCCTTCAAAAACGCCCCCAATCTGAGCCCCCGCCAGATCCACGCCATGACCCGCCTCGACCACAACCGGGCCATCTCGCAACTGGCAGCCCGTCTCGAGGTGCCAGTCACAGAAATCAAGAAAATGACCATCTGGGGCAACCACTCTGTCACCCAGTACCCCGACCTCTACCACTGCGAAGTGGGCGGCAAGAGCGCTTACGAACTGGTGGGCGACCACGACTGGTACGCGAACACCTACATCCCCAAGGTGGCCAAGCGCGGCGCAGAAATTATTGAAGCGCGCGGAGCCTCTTCGGCGGCTTCGGCTGCCAGCGCCGCCATTAACCATATGCGCGACTGGGCGCTGGGCACCCGCTCAGGCGACTGGGTGAGCATGGCCTTCCCCTCCGACGGCTCGTATGGCATCCCCGAGGGTCTGGTCTACAGCTACCCCTGTGTCTGCAAAGATGGCGATTTTGAGATCGTAAAGGGATTAGACATCAACGACTTTAGCCGGGCCAAGATGGACGCAACTGCCAGGGAACTTGCCGAGGAGCGCGATGCGGTGTTGCAACTGGGCTTAATCAAGTAAACACCAACCAATCGTAACCGCAAGAGTGCACAACCGTGCACTCTTCTATTTTGAGTATCTTTGCCAAGACTCTACATAAGACCGCAAAGCCTCACCCCCATCAAGCCAGTACAGATC
>NZ_CALMCQ010000383.1 GCF_937863175.1 uncultured Meiothermus sp.
TAGCCGGCTCTGGAACTGCTCGAAGGTCTCGCCCTCGGCCAACCCAGCGTCCAGAGCGTGCACCACCTCCTGCACGATGTCCAGCTGCGCCAGCCCAGTCACAAAAAAGGCCCGCTGTCGGGCCTGGTCGGCCAGGTTGAAGTACTCCTGGTCGGTGAGTGGAAGCCGGGCGCGGAACCACTCGATGGCGGCCTGGGGGTCAACCGGGTTGGCGTCTGGGGGCCAGGGCATAAGAAGGGTCGCAAGTCGCAGGTAGATGGTCGAAGGTCGAAGGTCAAATGCTATCGGCTATAGTGTATCGGCGCTCACAAATCCTCCCGCTGGGCCAGCATCCCAGCCATCTCGCCCAGCAGCCAGGCCGCCTCGACCAGCCTGCGCATAGAGCGGATGTCTAATTCGGGGAATAGCTCAATCAGGCGCTGACGCAGCCGCTCCGGGCTGGGCGCGGCCTGGATCTCGCGCACCAGGCGTTCCAGGGCGGGGGCGATGGCCTGGGCGGCCTCTTCGGTGCTGGCCCCCACCAGCTCGAAGATGAACTGCTGGCCGCTCATCATGCCCGGTCTCAGCTCGCGCTCCAGGGCCGCCAGCGGGGTGCGGGCCTCCTGGGCAGCTCGCAGGGGCGCCTGCAGCGCCGCCCCCAGCCGCGCCAGCACCGGCTCATCCGGGGCAGGCTCAGGCACCCCGAATTTCTCGGCCACCCAGCGCTGCGAAATGGGGTAGCCCATCTGCTGCAGGATGTCCAGGGTTTTGGCTTTTTCGGCCAGGTCCTCACCTTCTTCGATGATCCCGATGACCTTTGGGGCCAGCCGCAGGTTCTCCGGCCCGGCGTTGAAGGCGGTAAAGGGGCGTGCCAGGTCGCGCCGGATGGTGCCGGCCAGGGCCTGCACGTCCACCTCCAGCAGATCGGTGCGGGTGCGGCGGTGCTCGCGCCCCAGGGCCTGGGTGCCGTGCTCGCCCTCGCCGCTGGTGAGGGTCTGGCCCAGGGTAGCCAGGGTCATCTCGCGGTTGGCCAGCTCGTAGATGCCCCGGTAGACGTCGGGGCCGCCGGTAGCGCGGGATACCTCGATAATTTCGATCTCGGTATCCTTGCTGATGATGCCCGCCGCGTCGGTGCCCAGCGCCCGCACCGCCCGCTCCAGCGCCGCCAGCTCATCCTTGCCGGTGGCGGGGTCGTACTTGCCCAGCCGGTAGGGCTGGCCGAAAACCTCGGCGTAGACCACCCAGTCTTTGACGGCATAGTGCTTGAACAGATACCACCAGGCATTGGTGCGCATCAGGCCGGCCCGGGTTGGGCTGCCGGCACGGGCCTTGTAGCGGTGCTCCACCACCTGGCCGTAGGGCGGCAGGTAGCCCTGGGGGTGCTCCTGGGAGCGAATTTTGAAGCGCTTTAGCTCGAAGTCCCAGACCAGGAAGCGGGCCTCGATGTGCTCCATCTGGCCGGGGAACCACAGGCCGCCCTGGCGCTGCCAGGCCACCCCGACCTGGCTGACGCCCTGGCCCAGGGCGTCCTGCAGGTCCAGCATCCAGCCCACCCGGCTCGAGTTCTCCCACCACTCCCGGAAAGCCTCGGCCAGGCGCCCGGCCTGGGCGCTATTATCGGCGGGCTCGATGCGCCATTCGATGCCAACGGCCGAGAGCTTGCGGTCCTGCATCACCTGGGCCAGCTTGCCGTCGCGCTCCTCCATCTCGCTGAATAGCTCGGCCTGTTGCTCCAGAAAGCCCTCGTCGGCCTCGTAGATGATGCGGCTCAGCTTCTCCGGGGTCAGGCCCCGACTGGGGTAGCTCTGGTAGCGCTGCTCCAGGCCCACCACCGGGCTGGGCTGTTGGCTGGTGGGGGGTCTGCCGGTTATGGGGTTGCCGTACTGATCCAGGATGGGCATGGGCCTCCAAGCAGAAGCCCCTGCTCGCGGCGAGCAGGGGCTAGGTTATTAGAAGTATACAGAGTTTTGGTGGGCACTGCTGAGCGAACTACTCAGGATTGTGCGTAACTACCTTTTTACACCTGGTTGAGTCTGCCGGCTTTAGGCCAGATGCCGCATCTGAGGTGCGCCGTCTTGTTAGTATGGGGCATGGACGCCGAGCCCACTGGGTTAACAGTAGTATTGTTGCTTGCTGGATTTATCGGATTTTGGTGGGGAGTCTTCAGAAAAAGGGGCCACAAGGCCCGTTGGATAATCCCCTCTCTCATTATGTTGATGGCTGCACCCTACTTCTCCCCCGCCTGGCAGGCTCAGCTTCGGGAGGAGAATGCCCGACCCGAGGCCGCCAGCGTCGGTACGCCGCCAAAGCCCTCACCGCCACCAGCCCCCGCCC
>NZ_CALMCQ010000384.1 GCF_937863175.1 uncultured Meiothermus sp.
AAACAGGAAGAGTACGATCATGAAGGCCACGAAGAAGGGGAACTCCTCGAGCGAGGCGGGCGTAAGGAAGAAGCTAACACCCAGGGCGCCAAACAGCATTCCGGTAACGCTGATCTGGGTCACCGGGGCCCCGCCGAACCGATCCGAGAACGGGCCAGCGATTATTCGTATCAACGAGCCCACCAGCGGCCCCAGGAAGGCGTAGGTCAGGGGGTCGGGAGCGCCTTCAAACTTGCCATAAAGCTGCATGATCATAAGGGGAAAGACCGCCGATAGCCCGGTGAAGGTGCTGAGGGTGGCGATGTACAGGCTGGTCATGAACCAGGTGTGTTTGTCGGTGAAGATGTCGAACTGCTCACGAAAATTGGCCCGAATCGGCACACTCTTCAGGAAAATCCAGGCCAGCCCCACCCCAACCAGGACGAAAGGCAGATAGACCAGCGCAGCGTTGTGGAGCCACATTGGCCTGCTCACCTCGCCTCTGGTGAAGGTTTGGGGGTCTCCCAACCCCAGCAGGCCACTACCCAGAAGGGCGAAACCCACCACCCAGGGGGTCAGAAACTGTACCACGCTCACGCCGAAATTGCCGACCCCGGCCTGGATGGCCAGCGCAGTACCCTGTAGCTTTCTAGGGAAGAAGTAGCTGGTGCTGGGCATCAGGCCAGAGAAGACGCCGCCCCCAATCCCGGCCAGGAAGGCCAGCAGAAGTAAGACCCAGTAGGGGGTGGCCGGGTTGGGGATGGCATAGCTCCAGCCAATCACTGGAATCAGCAGGAGTATGGCGGAAAGGGTAACCAGATGCCGGGTGCCCAGGATGGGGGGGAGAAATGTCCAGAGGATGCGCAGGGTTCCACCGGCCAGCCCCGGCATGGCTGTAAGCCAGAAGAGTTGCGTGGTGGTAAACTGAAAGCCCACCCCCGGTAGTCTGACCACGATTGCCGAGACCATGAACCACACGATAAAGGCCAGCATCAGGGTCAGGGTGGTAACCGCTAAGGTGCGCCAGGCCAGGGCCTTGCCGGTAGACTCCCAGAACTCGGGGTTCTCCGGTTCCCAACGGGGTAGCCAGGTTTTCGGATCTTGTGGGTTGGTTGAGCTCACAATGGACTCCTTGTAAGGGTCTGCGGTAAAGCTTGCCGAACAGCTATGGACTGCTTCCAGGGGGAGGATCGAACCTACCCTTTAGCTCTGGAGCAGCCTTGTTAAGCATCGCGAGCACGGTCAGGTGCATCCAGATCAAACAAATTGCCGCCAGCACGAACACCACTGCAAAGGTCATCTGGGGCAGACCGGTCAACGCCTCTGTATAAGCAAACAGTGGGGGTAAGAAGAAGCCGCCTAGGGCCCCGAGCATACCCACCAGGCCGGTAACCGTACCCACATCTTTGGGATAGTATTCCGGAATGTACTTGATGTTGGCGGCCTTGCCAATTCCCTGTGCGGTGCCCATCAGAAAGATGAGCAGGGTGAATGACCAGACGGTCATGGTGTAGTGCATTACTTCCCGCATACCACCCCCCTCGTTGGGCAGATACAGTACGATATGACCTTCGGGCATCATCAGAATTCCGCTGGTGAGCAGCATGCCCCCCCAGGTCCAGTACATCACCCTTCTGGCCCCAAACTGGTCCGACAGCCAGCCGCCAACCGGCCGCATGAGCGAGGAAGGGAGAATAAAAAACAGGGTCAGCAGGGCCGCCTGGTATAGCGGTAGCCCAAAAACATCTACAAAGTACCGGGGCAGCCAGCCTGCCAGCGCCACATAGGCCCCCAGGGTTACCACGTAGTAGAGGCTAAAGCGCCAGACCCGCAGTTCTTTTAGCGGGGCCAGCATCTCGGAAATTGGCCGGCCTGCGGCAGGCTTGCGGTCTACTCGAGGGGTCAAGAACCATACGCCGAGGCACACCAGGACTAGCAGCACCGCAGACATAAAAGGCAGAAAGCGCCAGTGGCCTCGAAGCGCCCCCCCCAGAGATCCTGCTGCAGGCACTGCGGCAATGAGCGCGGGGCCAATAAACTTGGTCACCGAGGCGCCCACATTGCCTGCACCAAAGAAGCCCATGGCATAGCCTTGCTGTTGGCGGGGAAACCAGGCAGCGTTCCAGGCCGTGCCCACGCTAAAAGCATTGCCCGCGAATCCCACCAGAAAGCCATACAAGAGCAGCATGGGGAAGCTGGTGGCATAGGCTACCAGGAAGGCCGGAATGGCGGTTAGGAAGAGCATCGAGGTGAATACGATCTTTCCCCCGTAGCGGTCAGCCAGAATTCCCGCAACCAGCCGCCAGATGGCCCCGTTGAGGATGGCGCCCGCAATCAGCCAGCTCAATTGCACATTGGTTAGACCAAACTCCTCGCGGATGGGCACGCCCAGCACCCCGAACATGGTCCAGACTGCAAACATCAGGGTGAAGCCAGTAAACGAAAGAGTAAGCACCCGGATGCGCGCAACGCGTTCGGCAGCCTGAACGGGGTCGTTAGTCTGTACCACGGGATGTCCTACTCTCCGGCAGACCGGGCTCTGCTTTGGCCACCGAGGAGGGAGCAGCCTGGCGCCGGTTCTTCTTGATCCAGACCACGAGCTGCCAGGGCCGCCACAAGTATCCAATCGGCACGGTGATGATGTGAATCAGCCGGGTAAAGGGCAGGATCGCCAGCATCAACCAGGCATTGAAAACATGGAGCTGAATCCAGAAAGGCAGATCGGCCAGGAGCTCGGGGCGCGGCTGCAGGGTGATGATTGACCAGAGGTAGGGGGTCATCACCGAGGGAAACCAGAAGGAGCCATAGCGATACAAGACCGAGGTAAGGATGCCACTCACAATCCCAACTACCAGCAGCAGTAGCACGATCACGTCGGTAGGGCGTGTAACGGCTAATATGCGCCGGTTGGAGAGGCGGCGGTAGAACAGCACCCCCAGGCCGCCCAGGGTCCAGAGGGCTAGCACAAGCCCGGTGACTTCGAGCACAAAGAGCCGGATCGGTACCGAGTTCCACCACAACAGACCTTGCGGTATGAGCAGGGCCAGAAGGTGGGCCAACAGGATGATCAGTACGCCCCAGTGGAAGGGAATGGAGCCGAAGTAGAGCAGGTTGCGTTCCAAAAGCTGGCTCGAGAGGCTCGAGACGCCAAAAGGTTTGTTCCGCATCCGCTGGATGCTGACGATTACCAGCAGGGCCAGCGCGATATAGGGAAAGACCTGAAACAGCAGGATATTCCAGTTCATTCGTTGCCTCCTTTCCAGAACGAAAGATTTCTGAGCAGCGAACCCATTGCAAGAGGGAGCTGACGGGACTGAACCGAGGCTACGGCAGATCTGGTGAGGGGTTTGACCGCCTCGAGGGTGGCTTCTATTAGCCACAAGTAGGGGTTTTTGGGTTCCAGGGTCTTGAGGGTGTGGTGAATCTGTACCAGGGCTGGCTGTAAGAGCTGGAGTAACTCTGGCAGGGGTTCTTCGACCACCGACAAATAGCGCAACACGGGAATGAGGTGGTCGGGAATCTCGTTGGCGCAGTCAATGCCCCACTCCCTGTAGGCGCTATTCAACTCGGCCATGAAGCGCCCCCGCCGATAGTCCTCACCGTAGACGGCATAGCCCACGTTAGGTGCGGTGAGCGGGGTCAGATCGAGGGTGCGGGTATGGAGCTCCTCACGCTCCGCGAGCTTGAGTTCGGAAATAGACTGGAGGAAGTGCTCAAGGAGGGTTTTGCTGGAAGAGTGGGGCAGATCGTTTACCTGCTCCCACAACGCCCTGGTGGAGCCGGGGCTGGGGTACTGGTAGGCCATAGCCAGGGTCTTTAGCAGTCTGTCCATGCCTAGTCTCCTCTCACGGGTAACTCAATAAAGCCCACCCCGGTCTCGCCCTTGTGGGCCAGGGGATCGTTCCAGACCTCTGTTGCCATCTCGCGGTGATAGGGTGGCACCACAAAACGCTCTTGCAGGGTGGGCTTGGCGGTGAGCCGGTAGATGGCCTCGATCTCCTCGGGGGTGGTGCCGGCTGCTTCCACGATCTTCAGGGTGGCTGCGTCTATGCTTCTTTCCACACTCTGGCGGCGCTTGTAGATTCTTACCGCCAGCAACTTGCGCAGGATGGGCTTGATGACCTCCACACTGCCAGCCGCGAACAGGTTGGCCAGGTACTCCAGCGGCAGGCGGGCTTTTTCTAGATGGTTGAAAAGCTCGAAGTCCACCTGGTCGGGTGGGAGCTCGAGTTTGAACAACCCGTCCTCGATGGTGCTGACGATGGGCGAAAGCGGGGGGATGTAAAAGAGCATGGCCAGGGTGCGGTACTCGGGGTGCAGCGGCAGGGCCAGCTTCCAGACCTTGACAAACTTGTAGACCGGTGAGTCCTGGGCGGCCTTGATCCAGTCATCGCCCAGGCCGCCCGCCCTGGCGGCGGCGATCACGTCGGGTTTGAAGGGATCGAGAATCGCGTCCAGTTGTGCTTGCACCAGATCCTTGGTCTCCGCATTTGCGGCGGTGGCAATTTTGTCGGCATCGTAGAGAATTGCGCCCAGGTAGCGGATGCGCCCCACGCAGGAGTGGAAGCAGGCGGGCGCCTGCCCGGTCTCCAGACGCGGGAAGCACAGGATGCACTTCTCGCTCTTGCCGGTGGCCCAGTTGTAGTAGACCTTTTTGTAGGGGCAGGCCGCCACACACATCCGCCAGCCCTTGCATTTGTTCTCGTTGACCAGCACCACCCCGTCCTCGCCGCGTTTGTAGATAGCCCCACTGGGGCAGGCTGCCACACAGGTGGGGTTCAGGCAGTGGTTGCAGATGCGGGGCATGTAGTTGAAGGCCACCCGCTCGATCTCGGCCATCTGGGCCTGAATTTCGGGGGATACACCCTCCCAGTTGGGGTCGTTCTCGGCATAAAGGTTGGAGCCGCCCAGGTCGTCGTCCCAGTTGGGGCCAGCGTTGATGTTCATGGGCTCGCCAGTAATCATCGAGACCGGACGGGCTACCGGCTGGTCGTCGCCTTCGGGAGCGGTGAAGAGATTCTGGTAGTCGAAGGTGAAGGGCTCGTAGTAGTCATCGAGCTCGGGCAGGGCGGGGTTATAGAAGAGGTTGGTCAGGCCGCGGGCTCTGGAGTGCAGTCTGAGTTTCAACTGACCGTTCCTTTTCACCCAGCCGCCCTTGAACCGTTCCTGGTCTTCCCAGCCGGTGGGATACCCCGTACCCGGACGGGTCTCGACGTTGTTCCACCACATGTACTCGGTGCCCTTGCGGTCGGTCCACAGGTTCTTGCAGGCCACCGAGCAGGTGTGACACCCGATGCATTTATCGAGGTGGAAGGTCATTGAAACGTGTGCTCGTACGTTCATGCTGGTCTCCTTGGAAGTTCGCCGATAGTTTTTCTTTTTAGCTATGGGCTATCCGCTACCAATTCGGTTCCTCGATGCGCCGGACGTAAACAAAGGTGTCGCGGTTTACCCCCACTGGTCCCCAGTAGTTGAAGGCATAGGTGAACTGGGCATAGCCTCCGGACATCAGGACGGGTTTGAGACGGGCGCGGGTGATGGAGTTGTTCATGCCGGCCCTAGTACCGCGCAGGGGAGACTTGGGGATGCTCACGGTGCGCTCGGTGGCGTGGTAGACAAAGACTGTTCCGCTGGGGATGCGGGCCGAGACGATGCAGCGCTGCACGAAGACCCCATTGTCGTTGAAAAGCTCCACCCAGTCGTTGTCCTGTATACCCATTTTTTTGGCGTCTTTGTCGTTGAGCCAGATGGGGTAGCTGCCACGGGAGAGGGTCAGCATGCGGTGGTTGTCGGAGTAGGTCGAGTGGATGCTCCACTTGCCGTGGGGGGTGATGTAATTCATTAACATGCCCTGGGCCTCAGCCCGTGTGACCTCGGTCTCCAGAAGCATCGAGTGATCGGGGCGCGGCTTATAGGTGGGCAGGTGCTCACCCCAGTTCAGGTAGTTTGGGTGATCTAAGTAGAAGTGCTGCCGTCCGGAGAGGGTGCGCCAGGGGATCAGCCGTTCGACGTTGAGGGTGAAGGGGCTGTAGGCCCGGCCCTGATTGATGATGGCGCTCCAGGTGGGGGAGGTGAGCTGTCTTCTGGGCTGGGCTACGATGTCGGCAAAACTGATTCGGGTGTCGCGTACCGACTCGGCCAGATCGGTCAGTTTTTGACCGGTCTTTTTCTCCTCGTCCTTGAAGGCGCGGTAGGCCAGCTCACCGTTGGAGACCGGGTCGAGGTAAAGAATTACCTCGGCCACCTCGAGGGCGTTTTCGAGACTCGGATAAGTAGTGCCGTTCAGCTTGCGGCCCTGCCGCTGGCGCAGGTCGTCGTAGAAGTCGGCTGCCGGGATGGTCAGACCGTGCATCCCGACCCCGTTCTTCTCGATCCCAGCGAGATCATCTTCTGATAGACCAGCGGATACTGGCGCTCTACTACCCGGAATTTAGGCATGGTCTTGCCCGGAATGGCCTCGACCTCTCCCCTGCGCCAGTCGCGGTCGTCGGGCTGGGCCAGCTCGTCCACGGTGTCGTGTTGCAGCGGGATCATCACCAGATCTTTGACCGGGTCTGAAAGGTGGACGCTGGCTAGAAGGGAGAACTTTTCGGCAATGGCCTTGAAGATTTCCCAGTCGCTCTTCGACTCCCAAAGCGGCGCTACTGCAGCCTGCATGGGGTTGATGTAGGTGTGCAGGTCAGTGGTGTTGATGTCGGGCTTCTCGTACCAGGAGGCGGTGGGCAGCACGATGTCGGAGTAGAGCGCCGAGGTATCCATGCGAAAGTTGATGTCCACTACCAGGTCCAGCTTGCCCTGTGGAGCTTCCTTGCGGTATCTGACCTCCGAGACGTGCCCGTTGGCCTGCTCCGGGGCTACGGCGTTGGTGTGGGTGCCCAGATAGTGCTTGAGAAAGTACTCGTGCCCCTTGGAACTGGTGCCGATAGCATTGCCGCGCCAGATGAACCAGTTGCGGGGCCAGTTGCTGGGGGCATCGGGGTCGTCTATGGCGAACTCGAGCTTCCCTTCCTTGAGCTGCTTGACTACGTACTGGATGATTTCCTGGTCGCTCTGTGCACCCGCCTTCTGGGCCTCTTTGACCACCTCGAGGCTCGACTTGTTGAACTGCGGGAAAAACGGCAACCAGCCTTTGCGCACCGCCCGGGCCTGGTGGTCAATGGTGTGGTCGTTGTTCTGGCCCACCGTCTTGTCGTAGTCTTTGTAGCCACGTTCATAGCGCCACTGGTCGGAGTGGACGTAGTGGAAGCTGGGGCTGTTCTGCTGGCGGGAGGGTAGCCCCCAGTCGCCCGCGAAGGCGATAGGCCCCCAGCTGGCCTGGTTGGCGAGTTTCTCCTGGCCCACGTAGTGCGCCAGACCGCCGCCGTTCACCCCCACTGCGCCGGTGAGCATCAGGGCCACGATGCCGGCGCGGTAGAGCAGGTTGTTGTGGTACCAGTGGTTGGCCCCCGCCCCGATGATGATCAGGTTCTTGCCCCTGGTCTTCTCGCCGTTCTCGGCCCACTCACGGGCATAGCGGATCAGGGTCTCGCGGTGGATGCCGGTGTACTGCTCCTGCCAGGCCGGGGTATAGGATCCTACCTCGTCGTAGCTCTGGGGATACTCGCCGCCCAGGCCCCTGTCCACTCCGAACTGGGCCATCAGCAGATCGAAGACGGTGGTGACGGTGATCTGTCTACCATCCTGGGCGGTGATGTTCTTGACTGGGACGCCGCGCCGGGTCTTTTGATCGGCTCCGAAATCGTCGAACTCGAGCTGAACCACCTCGTCGGAGTTGTCGCGAAAGCTCAGCAGGGGGGCTATTTCCTCGCCGGTTCTGGCGTCCTTGAGTTCTAAATTCCACTTGCCTTTCTCGGTCTGCCATCTAAACCCGATGGTGCCGCCGGGCATTCTGGGGGCGCCCGACTTCTCGTCCCAGACCAGCAGCTTCCAGTCAGCGTTCTCCTGGTCGGCGTAGTCGGCGAGCTGGCCCGCCCGCAGGTAGCGCCCCGGCCTGCCGTCCTTCACCTCGACCAGGATGGGGCTGTCGGTGTAGCGCCCCAGGTAGTCGGTGAAGTACGGAACCTGCTTCAGGAGGTAGAATTCTTTGAGGATGACGTGGTTGACTGCCATCCAGAAGGCTCCGTCCTGGCCGGGATTAATCGGTAGCCACCAGTCGGCGTACTTGGCTACCTGGTTGAAGTCCGGCGCGAAGACGGTGAACTTGGCCCCAGCGTAGCGGCCCTCGGCGATGTAGTGCGTGTCGGGGGTGCGGGTCATGTTGAGGTTGGAGCCCACCACTGCGATGAAGCGGGCATTGTACCAGTCGGCGGCCTCGTGCACGTCGGTCTGTTCGCCCCAGATTTCGGGGCTTGCGTTGGGCAGATCGCAGTACCAGTCGTAGAAGCTCATGGGCACCCCGCCCAACAGACTCAGGAAGCGTGAGCCTGCCGCATAGCTGATCTGCGACATGGCGGGGATCGGACTAAAGCCGATTACCCGATCGGGGCCGTGCTCCTGGATGGTATGCACCAGGGAGGCCGCGATCAGCTCCAGGGCTTCGTCCCAGGAAAACCGACGGTAGCCGCCTTTGCCCCGTGAGCGCTGCCAGCGCCTGCGCTTCTCGGGCTCGTTGACCAGGCTCTTCCAGGCCTCCACCGGGTCGGGGTGCTTCTCCCGGGCCTCGCGCCACAGGTCAATCAGGGCCCCGCGTACGTAGGGGTACTTGACCCGGATGGGGCTGTACAGGTACCACGAGTAGCTCACCCCGCGCTGGCAGCCCCTGGGGGTGATGTCGGGCAGGTTGGGGTCAATCGCGGGATAGTCGGTGGCCTGTAGTTCCCAGGTCACGATGCCGTCTTTTACAAAGACTTCCCAGCTACACGAGCCGGTGCAGTTGACGCCGTGGGTGGTGCGCACCCGTTTGTCGTGGGCGAAGCGGTTTCTATAAAACTCCTCCCACTTGCGTTCGGTGGGGGCTTCGATTTCCTTGATCCAGTCGCTCATGTGCTCCTCCTACCGGTTGTGCGAATCCGTTCGGCCAGGCCCACCGGCCGATTTTTCCAGAACAGGTACATCACGCCAAACAGCACGACCAGCCCGATCAACCCGGCAAACAACATGCGGGCGGTGTCCCTCTGGGCAATACTGGTTGGCGGGCCAGCAGTATGCGCAAAGTAAGCACCCAGGGCAGAGATTTCCTCGGGTGTGAGGGGCTTGTCCTGGTAGCTTTCGCGCATTACCGGGAAGGCAGCCAGGTTGGTGAGCATGCCCCGCACCCCGGCGGCCCCCAGGCGTAGATGCAGGTCGGTGAGGTCGCGGCCCAGGCTGCCTCCACCCATCAGTCCAAAGTCGCCAGCAGTGTGGCAGGCCATACAAGGCGCCCCCCCATTCGCCAGGCGTTGCTGGCCCAAAAACAGCGCCTGGCCTCTGGCGATTAGTGCCGGGTCAGCCTGTTCGGCGGGGATAGGTTCAGGAATTGGCTGGGGTGGAGGCGCAGGCACCCCGACCTCGCCCAGCCCCCTCACATGGGCAGCAATCGCCCTGGCGTCGGCCTCGGTGAGATGAGGCATGGCGGGCATCACACCCTGATAGATCCTCCCGTTCACTTCCAGAGGGCCCCTGATCCCCTCCTGGATCACCCTGACCACGTATGCCTCGTCCTGCACTCGAGGGTTGTCTGCCAGGGGCACAAAAACTCCCGGAATGCCCTGTCCGGTTGCACCGTGACAGCCAGCGCAGGTCTGGCGAAACAACTGTGCTCCATCCGCAGCAACCACCAGACCAGCCAGGGCAGCCAGACCGACCAAAACTCTTTTCATTGCAGTCTCCTTTGTTCTTTGTGATTTTCCAGCCAGGACAACAACTCCTCGAGCGTGGAAAAGGGATGTTCGACCCCCGTCCTGGCATCCTTGATCCGACCTTCCCAGTGGCCTGCCTCATCCGGCCACAACAGCACCAGATACACCGGCGACCTGGCAGGGGGGAGGCTTCTGTGCGCAGGTTCCTGTGACATACACCCGTAGTTTCCTCCCATCCTCTAAACGCCCGCTTACAGGCTTGGGACATTTGCACCACTCGAACCCTCTAGGCTGTTAGAAAACCGGGAGGGAAGCTTGAACCACGTCCGCTGGCAACTGGACTCTCGAGGGCGAATCAGTGCCTGGGGGTTGGGTGCAGCGACTTTTTTCCGCCTGTCTGCCGAACAGGTGCAGGGCAAGCCCTGTGCCGAGGTGGTGCAGGGCACCGACGGGTTTGGTCGCCCCTTGTGTGCGCGCTGCCCGGTACAGCGTGAGATCAAATACGGGGCCTATCAGGCCAGCACAGCCCTCTCCTGCGGTGGCAAGCGCCTGAGTTGCCAGGGTTTTGCCAACGGGGATATTCGCATCGAACTCAAGCCCGAACACCAGCGTGACACCAGCGAGGTCCTGGCCTCGCTCTCCTGGGCGGTGCGTACACTGGCGGGCAAGCCAGGGCGTTTCTTCCAGACCTTGCAGGTCTTCCTGGCGGGTCTGCGAAAGAGCCTGCGGATGGAGGCCGCCGAGCTATTCCTGGCCGACCCCCAGGAGCACTACCTGGTACTCACCGCTTACGACGGTGTGCACCGCAAAGCCTTTATGGAGAAACCCTGGTTTGCCTGGGGCGAGGGCTACCCGGGGTTGGTAGCGCTGGGGCACCGAGCCCTGGTCACCCACGACCTGGCTGCGGACGGGCGTTACCTGAGACAGAAGGTCAAGAAGCTGGGCTACAAGACCTATATCTGCTATCCGTTGGAGCTCCCCCAGGGCCTGATCGGTGTGCTGAACCTGGCCAGCCGCGATCCTGCGGTGGATGACGAGGCCTTGCTCGAGCAGCTGACCCTGGTGGGGCCGATGCTGGCTGCTTCGCTATATATGGTGCTGACCCGATTGGGCGAGAAGGGCTTGCTCTCGATTGCCTCCACGCTCCGACGGGGGGCCGAGCTCGAGGGTATCGAGACCTTTCTGGCCCAGGCCGCAGCCATCAGTAGGGCTTCGTGTGTGCGCCTGGTGCTCCAGGATGGGCGCAATCTGACCCATTCTGCAGGCTCAGGGCAGGCCCATTCGGCAAGCCGTCGGCGTGAGCGCTCCGCCGAACGTTCAAGGCAAGCCCAGAGTCGCTGTGAGGTGCCTGAATGCCCGCATGTGCCGCAGTGTCCAGTCTGGCAAGGCAGGGTGCGGGGGGTGAAGATGGGGTTGGAACCCTGTCCCCACACCGAGGCTGGGCGGCCCCGCTACTGCTTGCCGCTGTGGTCAGGTGGGCATGTGGCGGGGGTGCAGCAGTTTCATTTTGCCCGGCTCCCCCAACCCCCCAGCCAGGCCGTTGCGCCCATCCTGTGGATGGAACGTCTGGGAGCTGAGGCCCTCTGGCCCCACCCGGAGCAGGCTGCGAAAGAGGGCCCGTTGCTGGAGATTCATACCCTGGGGGGTTTGCAGGTCCGCCGGGCGGGCGAGTTGCTCTCGGCCAGAGCGTTTGGCCGCCGTCAGGCCCTTACCCTGTTCAAACTGCTTATCGCCCACCGGGGGCAGACCCTCTCCAAAGAAGAAATTTGCGAGCGCCTGTGGCCGGGAGAAGACCCCAGCGAGACCCAGCGCCGCCTGTATGTCCTGATGCATGGCCTGCGCCATGCGCTGGAGGCCGATCCAGCACAGCCGCAGATTGTGTTGCGCGAGGACGAGGGCTACCGCTTTGTCCCGCAGGTTCGCTATTTCCTGGATGTGGTGCGCTTTGAGGAGCTGTTGCACCAGGGCGATGGCCTGGAGGGCGCCGCCGCACTGGAAGCCTACCGCCAGGCTCTGGCCCTCTACAAAGGCGACTTCCTGGCTGACGAACCCTATGCCGACTGGGCCGAGTTGGAGCGCAGCTACCTGCGCGAACGGGCGGTGGGGGCGCTGTTTCGTATGGCGGCCCTAGCCCTGGATCTGGGGATGCAGCGCGAAGCCCTGGAAGCCTACCGCCGGATCCTGACCCTCGACCCCTGGCGCGAGGAAGCCTACGCGGCCCTGATCGAAACCCTGGTCGTCAACGGGCAGGAGCCTGAGGCCCGCAGCCTGTTCCAGCAGTATCGGCTGCGGATGGAGCGCGAGGGCTTGCCGGTCTCGAGTGACCTGGCCCAAAGGGTGCGGATAAGCGCATAAACCGGCCCTGCAGGCAACGTGAAGATGCGTAAACGATCTGGCTACCAAGACCCGCCTGCGACCAGTCCCGACGGAATGTCTTTGGATCGCGCCAGTTCACCCCACTGGTGCGGCGAAGAAAGCGCCTCTGGTGAAACCATCAACCCTCATTCAGGAGCCAGCTCTCGGACACAGGCTGTTTTGTGCAACTTGCGGTTTTGGATACGAGCCGTTGCTAAATCATTACAAAGAGTGCTCAGCAACCCTCGAGGGCTTAGGCAGGTAGACACAGCGGGGCTCGGCGGCTAGCGGATCGCCGGTCTCGGCCCAGGCTCGGGCCCGGCTTCCACCACAGATCTCCCGGAAATCACAAACCCCACATTTGCCCTTGAGCAGCTTCTTGTCCCGTAGCTCCTGGAAGAGCCGGTTCTCGCGGTAGATCGAGAGCAGAGGCTGTTGCCGCACATTGCCCCCCGAGACCGGCAGAAAGCCCGACGGGCAGACCTCTCCGGTGGCCGATACAAAGACGAAGCCATTCCCGTCCGACAGGTGCACTCCCCGTCCGTGGCCCACCAGTGCACCATCCTGGTCGCCTGCCAGGCGGCGCTGCTGGAGTACCACCCGACGAAAATGCGGCCCTTCGGTGGTGCGGATCTTGAAGGTGTAGCGGCGGCTGGCCTGGTACAGGAATTCCAGCACCCCCTCGTACTCCTCTGCCGAGAGTTGTTGCAACAATGCCCCGCGCCCCACCGGCACCAGGAAGAACACCTCCCAGGTAGCCACCCCTTTGGCCTCGAGGATCTCGGCCAGGGCAGGAAGCTCCGGGGCGGTAAGCCGGGTCACGGTGGTGTTGATCTGGGTGAGCAACCCAGTCTCCCTGGCCCAGCCCAGGGCCTCCATGGCCAGATCGAAGGTGCCCGGTACACCCCGAAAGGAGTCGTGGCTCAGAGGGCTGGCCCCATCCAGCGAGAGGGCCATCTGGTGAACCCCCAGGTCTTGGAAGCGCTGTACCACCTCGCGGGTTAGCTTGGGAGTTACTGCAGGGGTGATTCCGACCTTGATTCCTAGATTCTGGGCTTCTTCCAGCAGCAAGAACAGATCGGGTCGGGAGAGGGGGTCGCCACCAGTGGGCAGCAGGATGGGCCTGGGGGAGTAGGTGGCAAGCTCCCGCAGAAGGGCCAGCCCTTCCTCTGTAGAAAGCTCACCCGGCAGCGGTTCGGGTTCTGCTGAAGCCCGGCAGTGCCGGCAAGCCAGCATGCAGGCGTGGGTCATCTCCCAGGCCACCAGGAGGGGAAAGCGGTTAAAATCTGGACGCATGCACCATAGATGCCATGTCGCGGTACTGACAAATGTCCTTGGTCAAAAGCACAAGATCATGAAACCATGCATGCTACCGAGGTTCTGCGCCAGGGCCTGCTATGTACTGCGGCTGGTGCAAGACCTGTGTGGACGGCCGGTGTAGCCTATGTTTGCCTGCCTATCGAAGTGAGACCGATGCAGTACAGGACAGAACTCTCGAGCAACCAGAAGTGATGCACCAGGAGCACTATGACCCAGACCTATGCTTATATCCCCGATCTTGCCGCCGAAGCCCCGGTGCCTTCGGGCGGCATCCTGAGCCGCACCCTCCCGAGCGAGGGCGGCAGCAAAGTCGTCCTCTTTGCCTTTGATGCCGCGCAGGAACTCTCCGAACACACTGCTTCACGCCCGGCCATACTGCATATTCTCTCAGGGTATGGGCGCCTGAAACTGGGCGACGATGAACGTGAAGCCAGACCCGGAACCTGGATCTATATGCCTGCGGGCCTGGTT
>NZ_CALMCQ010000385.1 GCF_937863175.1 uncultured Meiothermus sp.
AACTCACTTTTTCGGCTTGGGTGGTTTCACACCCTCGAGTTCCGCCCGTGCGTAGGGTACGTTGTAGCCCTTCTTGACCGGCTTGCCCGTGTAGACTGCCTCGCGGCGCTGGGGCTTGGTACCCTCCACCTCTACCAGCATGTCTTCCTTGCCGTAAACAAAGTCGGAGTAGCGGTAGTCGGCCATCTCGAAGTCGTAGCCCATCACCACCGCACCGGTAGGACAGGCCTCTTCACACAGACCACAGAAAATGCAGCGCAGCATGTTGATCTCATAGACCCTGGCATAGCGCTCGCCTGCACTCACCGGGTTGTTGGGGTCGTTTTCGGCAGCTTCCACATAGATGGCATAGGCTGGACAGGCTGCCGCGCACAGCGAACAGCCGATGCACTTTTCCAGGCCATTGGGGTGCCGGGTCAGTACATGCCGCCCGTGAAAGCGCGGCTTGAGGGCCACCGGAGCATCTGGATAGGGGATCGTCACGGGCTTAGAAAACAAAGCCTTGAGCGTGATACCCATGCTTTGTGCCAGCGCAGCAATGCTCATAATATCAACTCCTTCGCCAAACCTGGGCACCAAACACCCGGTGGTGTAATCAATCTCCTGCTCCCATATGGGGCGCCGATTTGGGTTTTGCCTGCGCACCCAGGATTACATAGACCGAGAACGCAATCATGCTTAGCAACGAAAGCCAGCCCAGAATCGCGATGGGCAGCTGGTAGGCCATCACAAAAGCAGCCACCATAAACCAGACCAGCGCTAGCGGGAATAGCCGCCCCCAGCTAAAGAGCATGAGTTGATCGTAGCGCAGACGGAAGAGCGTACCGCGCACCCAGATAAAGAAGAACAAAAACAGCGCGATCTTGGCAAACATCCACACATAGGGCAGGGCAAACAGTCCACCAATAACGGGGATCTGCTCCATGAAGCCCGGCATTCGCCAGCCTCCCAGGAAAAGGGTGGGAATCAGGGCCGCAGCGGTGATGAGGTGGATATACTCGGCCATCTGGAACAAAGCCCACTTGATCGAGCTGTACTCGGTGTTGTAGCCGCCCACCAATTCCTGTTCGGCCTCGGGAAGGTCGAATGGCGTGCGGGCCGCTTCGGCCATGCTGGTCAGGAGGAAGATGGCAAAAGCCGGGAGCATGTAGAGAATCAGCCAGCCGTTTTCGTACTGCCAGTTCACGATCTCCTGGAGGTTCAACGATCCTACCAGCACCACCGGCGCTACCAGACTGATGCCCAGGGCCAACTCATAGGAAATCAACGAGGCCGAGGATCGCAACGAACCCAGAAGCGAATATTTGGAATTCGAGGCCCAGCCCGCCAGGAAGATGCCGTAGATGGCCATTTCAGAAACAGCAAACACATACAGGATGCCCACGTCCAGGTTGATCACCCAGGGGTCGTAGCCGAAGAAAGCATCCTTGGGGCCAAAGGGAATCAGGCCAAAGGTCAGCAGTGCAAAGGTGACGGAGATCATGGGGGCCATGATAAAAATCACCTTGTCGGCTTTGGCCACCACCAGGTCTTCTTTAAAGATGGACTTGATGGCATCGGCCAAGGGCTGAAACAGGCCATCGGGCCCCACCCGGTTGGGCCCCTGGCGGATCTGGATGCGGGCCAGCAGGCGGCGCTCAATCAGGGTCATATATGCGAAGGCGGTTAGCAGGCCAAGAATCACCAGGAAGGCTTTAATTCCCACCATCCACAGGGGGTCGGTGGCACTGGAGTCGGCAGGAACGGCCTCCGCTGCCATGGCAAGGCTGGTAAAAAAAGCCGCACCACCAAAAACCAGCTTTTGGGCCGATATCCAGAGTCGTTGTGGGTCTTCGACCCTGGCCCTTGGGCTTTCGGCCTTCATGCTTCACCTCCCACCAACACCCTGGCCTCCACACTACGGCCCGCCCAGGCCCCCAGCGCCGGCAGATACATCACCCCGTCGGGGAGGCCAGGGACGACCTTGACCTCGAGGTTCTCTACACCTGCTGGCGTCTCCAGTTCAACCAGGTAACCATGGGCTAGGCCGTTGGCTTTTGCGGTCTCGAGGCTCATTTCCAGTCTGGTCTGCACCACCCTGGCCACCGCACCCACCAGCTGCTCCCGCCGCCACATGATGGGGCGCAGATAGAGCTGCCCCCTGGTCGCATCCGACTCCGAAGCCGCCCAGCCCGCCGCCCTGGGCATCCAGCGCTGCATCACCGGCGGGAGTTGATACTGCTCAATAAGCAGCCGGGTGGCTTGACGAACCAGTCGGATCGAGGTCTTCACCCCGGCAGCCTCCGCGATCAAACCCAGAGCTGCTACTGCACCATCCGCGTCGCCATTGGCGATGCCGGTGGGCTCTATCGGCAGTACCCGGCCTTCCAGGTTCAAGGTGTGACCCCGCTTTTCATAAGCGGTCTGGTTTGGCAACACCACATCGGCATACCTCTCGGCCAGGGTATGCTGGTGGGTCAGGTGCAGAATGCGGTAGGAAGCGGCTTTTAGCTGGGCCTCGGTGGGCAGGAAGCCAAAATAGACAGCCCTGGCCCCGGTTTCCGTCCAGCCAGTCCCCCCTTTCCCTGGGAAAAGGCCCACCGCTTCCAACCCCCTCGCATTAGCCGCAGGGGTCATGCACATGACCTTCGCACTGGTTCGCTCGGCCAGCTGCCTGGCTTTCATGGCTGCATCGGGATAATTAAGCACCCCGGAGCCCAGTACCAGGACTATCTTCTGGCTGGCCGCCAGCCTGCCCTTGACCCAGGCTACCGGCTGGCCCAGCCCGGCAGGGGCTTCTGCCTGATCAAGTAATGCCGAGAGCAGAGCTACCTCTTGCCCAGGGACATGTACCGCACTGGCCCCGGCCCATTCGGCGGTGCTGGTCGGATAGGTGCTGAAGAGTGCAAGCTTATCGGTCAGGCGCGGCATCCGCTCCTTGATGCTGAGGTCGGCAAAGGGAGTACCGTGATTCAGCCTGGGCAGCGGCTTCAGGCCGCGACTAAACTCCGAGAGCCGGAGGTGCAGGGTGGGCGCTTCCTCGGCGGGTTCGCCCAGGATCAGTACAAATTGCGCGTCCAGTAAATCCTCGAAGCTGGCTGGACTAAAAACCGTGGTGGGGTAGGCGGTACGGCCCTGGAAGTCACGGTGGTTGGTTCCCAAAGCGCTTGCTAGCTCTACTGCCACCAACCCTTCCTCGAGGGTGCTGCTGCCTCCCAGATAGACGCCAATGTCGCTTTTGGCCAGGCCCCCCAAACCACTCCGAATGGCTGTTAGGGCTTCATCCCAGGTGGCCTCCACCAGTCTGCCATCCCGGCGCACCAGTGGGGTGCGGATGCGGTTTTCGTTCACCCATTCGTGACCGAAGCGGGCAGCATCCGAGATCCAGACCTGGTTTACCTCCCGGCGCTCTGCTCCACGGATGCGCTCCAACAGCCCGCTTCGAGCATCTACCGTAATGGCAGCCCCGCTGGCGTCATCCATCGAGGTGGTCTCGGTAGAGTCGTACTCCCAGTTGCGCGCACGAAAGCGTGCGGTCTGGTCGAGCAAGGCGCCCACCGGGCAGATATCCACAATATTGCCAGTGAAGTTGGAGGGCAGGCCATCTTCCTCGCTATTGATGAAGGTATGCACACCCCGCTCGATGAAGTCGAGCACTTTGTCGCCCGGAATCTCTTCGAAGTAACGTACACAGCGCTTGCAGTGAATGCAACGCTCCCGGTCGAGCACGATAAACTCTGAGAGCGAGTGGTGTTTATCCACGTGCCGTCGGGTCATCTCGAAGCGGGTGTACAGGGGCAGTTCCATAGGGTCGGGCTGGTAAAATTTTTCAACCAGGCCATACTCCACGGTGCGGTCTTGCAGCTCGCAGGCCCCCCCTTTGTCGCAGGTGGGGCAGTCGAGCGGGTGATTGAACAGCGTGAGTTCGACCATCCCCGACTGGGCGTGCTTGACCTCGTCGGACAGGGTGTCAATCGCCATCCCATCGCTGACCGCAGTCACGCAGGCCGCCGCCAGCTTGGGCATCCAGAAAATCCGGGGCTGCCCATTTTCCAGGATGAAGTTGCCATCCGATCCCTTGCGGGGGCTCCCGGTCTTGACCAGGCACATCCGGCAGGCCCCCACTGGAGAGAGGTGCTTCTCGGCACAGAACAGTGGCACGTCGTAGCCAGCATGGAAAATTGCATCCATTACTGAGGTGCCGTTAGGAACCTCAACAACTTTATCGTTTATGGTTACTTTGGCCATTCCCCACATCACCCCCAACGGCTTCCCGGGCGCTCGACGGGTTTGCCATTCTCCACCACATCCACAAACTGGCTACGGAAGTGCTTGAGGCTGCCACGAACCGGCCAGCAGGCTGCATCCGCCAGGGCGCAGAAGCTGCGGCCTTCAATCTGATCGAGCATATTTTCCAGAAGCTCCACATCGCCCTTCTGACCCTGCCCAGTACCCATCTTCTCAAACAGGCTCACCATCCAGCCCGAGACCCCCTCGCGGCAGGGGGTGCACTTGCCGCAGGACTCGTGACCGTAAAAACGGGTCACATTCCACATCGCGTCCACCATGCTCATGCTGGCCGGGATGCCAATTACCCCTCCAGTACCCAGCAGCGAGCCCCTGGCGCTGATGGATTCGTAATCCATGGGAGTGTCCAGAATTTCGTCGTTCCAGGGCAGCGGCGGGCAGGACGAACCCCCAGGGATGAGGGCCTGGACTGGCTCGATGGGGCCACCCGCATAGTCGAAGAGCAACTCACGAAAGGGGGTGCCCAGTGGAAGCTCGTACACTCCTGGGCGCTTGAAGGGGCCGCTAACCTGAAAGAGCTTGTGGCCCTTGGATTTTTCGGTGCCCATGCTGGCAAACCAGTCGGCGCCGCGCTGAACGATATGCACTGCCGAGCAGATTGATTCGACATTATTGATGGTGGTGGGCATCCCCCACAGGCCCGCCTGGGCCGGGAAAGGTGGTTTCATACGGGGGTTGGCTCGCAGTCCTTCCAGCGAATTCATCAGTGCGGTCTCTTCGCCACAGATGTAAGCCCCGGCCCCCCGGTGAACATAAAGATCGAAGTCGAAACTAGTGCCCATCGCGTTCTGGCCCAGATAACCCTGGGCATAGGCTTGCTTAATGGCCGCGACAAGGCGGTCGTAGGCCCGGCGGTATTCGCCACGAACATAGATATAGCCTTTGCTGGCCTGAATCCCCACCCCGGCAATGATCATGCCTTCGATCAGCTGGTGGGGGTCGTCTTCCATCAGATAGCGGTCTTTAAAGCTACCCGGCTCCGACTCGTCGGCATTGCAGACGATGTAGTGCTGTTTGCCGGTGTTCTTCGGCATGAAACTCCACTTAAGGCCGGTGGGAAAGCCAGCCCCACCCCGGCCACGGAGTCCAGACTTTTTCATCTCTTCGATTACCCAGTCCTGGCCTAGCTGAACAGCCTTATGAGCAGCCTGATAGCCACCCTGAGCCAGGTAATATTCCAGCTTCCAGGAGCCTGGCTGGCCCACATGTTTGTACAGTGTCCGCTCAAAGCGCGGGTCTTTGCCGCTGACAATCGGCCCACTGCTCACGCTTTCACCTCATCTCCACGGGTATGAACGGCGTGCCCAGCCTTGCCGGGAAGCAGGATGTCCTCGAGCCTCTTCCCCTGGCGCAAGCCCCTTAAAATCGCATGCAGTCGGGCTTTAGTCACGCACTCCACATAGGGTTCGTCGTTAACCTGGATTACCGGCGCAGTGTGGCAGGAGCCCAGGCACTCGACCTTCTGGATGCTGAACAGACCGTCATCACTTACATCGCCACGCAAAATTTGCAGTTCGTTGACTAGCTCGTCCCAGAGCTCGTCTGACCCGCCGATTGCACACGAGAGAGTGGCGCAAACCTGCAGGTGGTACTTGCCAGTGGGTAAGGCCTGGTAGTAGCTATAGAAGCTCATCACCCCGGCCACTTCGGTAGCGGTGGTTCCCAGGATT
>NZ_CALMCQ010000386.1 GCF_937863175.1 uncultured Meiothermus sp.
GCAAACACCAGGGGGGCCGAAAGCAAAACTGCGACGGTGTAAGGCCCTTCGAAGCGCTCGGCAAAGCGCTCGGTGCGGCTTTTAGCAGCCCTGGCGGTTTCCACGAGCTTGATCAGCCTGGCCAGGGTGCTTTCGCTGGCGGGGCGCTCCACCCGTACCCTCACCACCCCGTGGCCGTTGAGGGTGCCGCTCTTGATGGGGTCGCCGGGCTTTTTGTCCACCGGCACACTTTCGCCGGTGAGGGCACTCTCGTTCACATCGGTATAGCCCTCTACCAGGGTGCCGTCGGCAGCGAAGCGCTCACCCGGACGCACCACCAGAAGGTCGCCGGGCCGCAGGGCCTCGAGGGGTCTCCACTGCTCGCCCCCATCGGAGAGTTCAACACTGGCCCCCTCGGGGTGGAGGGTCATGAGGGACTCGATGGCCTTCCGGGTGCGACTAAAGGCCCAGCTCTGCAGGGTGTTGGAGAGGCTAAACAGAAAGAGCAGAATAGCCCCATCACCGGCCTGTCCCACCGAGGCGGCCCCCAGCGCTGCCAGCACCATCAGCAGATCCACATCCAGCTTGCGGTGTCTCAGGCTACGGACGGCCTTCAGCGCGGCCGGAACCCCCCCAGCCAGAAAAGCCAGCACCCACAGGCTGTTTTGCAGCCCGATCAGTTCGTAGGCCCCCGCAACAAAACCCCCCACCACCCCCAGCAGGGTCAGGCCGGAGAGCAAAAAGCCCCGTCCGACTTCGTTTTGCCAGAACCATAGCCAGGGCTTTTGCGGTTTGAGGGGAGGTGCGGCGACCAGGCTCATACGGGGTTCCTTTGATCCACAAGGATCTTATTGCAAATAATAATCATTATCAATGAAAGTATGACATACAACTAACCAAAGTATGAATACAACCTAAACCGAGTAGTTTAGTGCGGATTATTCCTGTTCCGCACGCATATTCTACCGCCTATACCCCAGGACATTCCTTCCTCAAATGGGCCTGGGGGGGCGGTCTGCTGGGTAGCCGTTCCAAAGGAAACCCCGCAACCGAAAACACTCTAGATAGGGCGCTTGATAATCGAGAGGGCCTCGAGCAGATCTTCTTCGCCAAAGGGCCTGGCGATGTGGGTGACTCGAGCATTCTTGACCCAAAGCCCACGCGGTGGCTGTTCGGTAATCAGCCAGATGGGTAGGAAGCGCCCATTGGGCAAGGCCCGCAACTGGCGCACCTTGTCGGGGAGGTCGGCCCCTTCCAGCAAAACCCCCTGTACCCGGTTGTGTTCGAGGGTACGCTTGGCGCTTTCCAGGTCGGGGGGTAGCATGACCCGGTAGCGGTAACGCTCGAGGGTCACCAGCAAGAGTCGCCGGATCAGATTGGAGTCGCTCAAGACCATCAGCAGAGGATCCTGAGGGCGCACATCGGCTTCCATCAGGAGACCCCGACTGTTCAGCTCGTAGAGCAGGTGGTAGACCTGTTCCTCGGGTAGATCGCACTCCAGTGCTACCGAGCGGGCCCGCTTGACCCCATCTATGGCCTCCAGCACGGTCCAGGCATCGGGCGAGAGGGCATGGCGGGTGGGGTCGCCGGAGAGTTGCAGGACGGTTTCGGGGTCTACTCTGCCCCGCATCCACTCGTCGAGGCGGCGCAGGGCTTCGATCAGGATGGCGCTGGTGTCGGTTACCCCCGGCAACAGCACCTGTGAGGCGTCTACGGGCGGGGTCTCGGCTACCAACTCGCCTTCCTGCTGGCCCAGGATGGTGGCCAGTGCCTCGAGGATTTGCGCGTGC
>NZ_CALMCQ010000387.1 GCF_937863175.1 uncultured Meiothermus sp.
CCGACCTGGGCTCGGGCCACCTGCTGGCCGAAAAGGACATGGAGATTCGGGGGGTGGGCAACCTTTTGGGCCCGGAGCAGCACGGTCACATCCGGGCGGTGAGCCTCGAGGTCTACACCGAACTACTCACCGAGGCCATTCGCAAGCTCAAAGGGGAAAAGACTGAACCCGGGCGCCACGTGACCCTCGACCTGCAACTCTCGGCCCGCCTCACCCCAGACTACATTCCCAGTCCCGAGGCCCGCAGCCGCTATTATGGCCGTCTAGCCGAGTGTGGCAACCTGGCCCAGCTTTCGCGCATCGCCAGGGAAATCAAGGAACGCTATGGCCCTGCTCCCGAAGAGGTAGAGAACTTCCTGGCCCTGACCAAACTGCGGCTGGTAGCCGAGTCCAAAGGTGTGGTCTCGATTACCGAAGACCTGATTCATCTACAAATCGCCTTTGAGGCAGCCCGCCTCGACTACGATGCAAAAGCCTTGCGGGCCATGGCCTTCCCCGTAGAGCCCACCCAGTATCCGCCAGGATTCCGTATTCCCAAAAAAGGTCTGCCTGCGCAGGGGTTTATTCAGGCTATCAGTGAGGTGCTGTACCTGGTTGGCTAGTGGAATCCAGGGCATTCCACAACCGCAGGATCAGGGGGTGAATGGTGTTGAGGTTCTTCGCCTGAATGTGTTTTCCTTCAACCCTCAGGTCACCCTCCCGGGCCATGTGCCCGATTTCAGACTTCAGGTGGTTCCACAAATCCAGCCCGGTGCGTTGCTCGATGCGGCCCAGGTCCACGCCTTCGCGCAGCCGCAGGCCCAGCATCAGGGCTTCTCTGGCATGTTCCAGAGGGCTAATTGCTTCTACCACTGCTTCTTCGCCTTGCAGCCAGCGGGGCAGTGGGGGGTTGGTGGTGCGCAGGGCGTAGACTTCCCCTTCAGCGCTCTTTAGCAGGGGGGACAAAGAAGCTAAAGAGGTGGCGGCGGTAGGCTCGAGCTGACCTGTCGCGCCAGGGCCAAGCGCACCCCAGAAGCCCAGTTGCCAGTAAAGCCGGTTGTGCTGGCTTTCCTGGCCGGGTTTGGCGAAGTTGGAGACCTCGTAGCGGGCGAAACCGGCTTGGCCCAGGACTTCCTCGGCCAGCTTTAGTG
>NZ_CALMCQ010000388.1 GCF_937863175.1 uncultured Meiothermus sp.
AAAGGGTTATCCCGCCGGGGTGCGGCAACCTCCACCTGGATTTTTTTGTCGCCCCATTCGCGGATGGTGGTGGTGTCCACTGGGCTGGGTGCAAAAGTGACGTACTGGTCGCTGTCTTCCTTGCGGGTTACATTGAGCTGCCGTCCATCAACTGCAATTTTGGCAACCCGCCCCTGGTCTATTTCGTTAAGAAACGTCGTATAGGCCACCTGATTGGTGGGCTGCTGATTGGAGGTCAGGCTGAAGGCCCAGGCAATCAAAATAGCAAGGAGCAGGACAAACCACAAGTTGAACGGCAACCGGTTCATGGTTCCCCCAGAGTACACCCAATTGCATACTCAAAGGTAGTCAAGAGAACCGTAGGCTGTAAAGTTCGAATGTCCCCTTGAGGACGAGCTTAGACCGCTCTCAACTCTTCTATTGGCCCCCCAGTCAACGCACGGTCATCGAAGGTATGCTGGCTTTAAGTACTGGGTAAGATTGATACAACCACACTCAACTCTATTGACTATCCTGCTAATAAAAGCTATCCTGTCCCCTAGTGAGCCGTGCTTAGTGCGGTTATCGGAGGATATATGGCCAAAGCCGTGGGAATTGATCTGGGAACCACCAATAGCGTAATCGCCATCATGGAAGGCGGAACGCCCGTGGTGCTGGAAAACGCCGAGGGCGAGCGCACCACCCCCAGCGTGGCGGCCTTCAAGGGCAGTGACCAGCTCGTGGGCCGGGTAGCCCGCCGCCAGGCAGTGCTTAATGCCGAGGGCACCGTCTTCGAGATCAAGCGCTTCATCGGGCGTAGCTGGGATGAGGTGCAGGACGAGGTGAAGCGGGCCCCCTACAAGATGGTGCAGGGCCCCGATGGCGGGGTGCGGGTAGACATCGCGGGCAAGCTCTACACCCCGGAGGAGATCTCGGCCATGATTCTGCGCAAGCTGGCAGATGACGCCTCCAAGAAGTTGGGTGAGAAAATCACCAGGGCCGTGATTACCGTTCCGGCCTACTTCAACAACTCGCAGCGCGAGGCCACCACCAACGCTGGCAAGATCGCCGGTTTGGAGGTGTTGCGCATTGTCAACGAACCTACCGCGGCGGCCCTGGCCTACGGGCTGGACAAGAAAGGCGACGAGACCGTGCTGGTCTTCGACCTCGGCGGCGGCACCTTCGACGTAACGGTGCTGGAAATTGGCGGTGGGGTGTTCAAGGTGCTTTCCACTGCGGGCGACACCCACCTGGGCGGTTCGGACATGGATCATGCCATTGTTAACTGGCTGGCCGAGGAGTTTAAGAAGGAGTCGGGGGGCGTGAACCTCAAGGCCGACCGCCAGGCTTTGCAGCGCCTGATTGAGGCCGCCGAGAAGGCCAAGATTGAAGTCTCGGCGGTTACCGAGACCACCATCAGCCTGCCCTTCATTGGCCTCGACCCGGTGAGTAAGACCCCCTTGCACCTCGAGCGCAAGCTAACCCGCGCCAAATTTGAAGACCTGATCCAACCCCTGCTCAAGAAGATTCGCGGCCCCGTAGAGCAAGCCCTGCGCGATGCCAACCTTTCGGCCAGCGCTATTCATGAGGTATTGCTGGTGGGTGGCTCGACCCGCGTTCCGGCGGTGCAACAGATCGTGCGGGAGATGCTGGGCAAGGAGCCCAACCGCACCGTCAACCCCGACGAGGTGGTAGCCCTGGGGGCCGCTGTGCAGGCGGGTATCCTGACCGGCGCGGTCGAGGACATGGTGCTGCTGGATGTCACCCCGCTCTCGCTGGGCGTGGAAACCAAAGGGGGGGTGGCGACCGTCCTGGTCAGCCGCAACACCACCGTGCCGGTGACCCGATCGGAGATTTTCACCACCGCCGACCACAACCAGCCTTCGGTGGAGATTCACGTGGTACAGGGCGAGCGCTCCATGGCGGGTGACAACAAGAGTCTGGGCCGCTTCCGGCTCGACGGCATCCCGGCCATGGCCGCAGGTATGCCCCAGATCGAAGTGACCTTCGACATTGACCGCAACGGTATCCTGAGCGTCAAGGCCAGGGAGAAGTCCACCGGCAAGGAAGCCTCCATTACCATCCAGAACACCACCACCCTCTCCGAGCAGGAAATTGACCGCATGGTGAAGGAGGCTGAGGCCAACGCCGAAGCCGACCGCAAGCGCAAAGAACACGCCGACCTCAAGAACAACCTCGACACCGCCCGCATCCAGGCCGAGCGGGTGATGACCGAAAAGGAAAGCACCCCCGAGGCCAAGAGCCGGCTGGAAGCTGCAGTCGGCAAGGCCAAGACCCTGGTGGATACCGATGGTTCCGATGCCGATTTGCGCAACGCCACCGAGGAACTGCTCGCGGCCCTGCAAGCCTACGAACAGGGGGCTGCCGGCGCAGGGGCCACCGCAGGAACCCAAAGCACCACCCAGAAGCCCGACGATGTGATTGATGCGGATTATAAACCCGCCGACTAAGGATTTGGGGGTAGGGTAGGGAATGGCAACATTTCCAACTCTGGGTTTCCTGCGGTTTAGCCGAGGTTTGAAGATGGATCACGAGAAAGACATGACTGAATCCGCTGTGGATCAGACCCTGTTAGAACCCGCTGAGCTGGATCAGCTCAAGGGCGAGGTGGAGTTTTTGAAAGCCGAGCTCGAGGCCTCCAGGAATAAATTCTTGCGTCTGTACGCCGATTTCGAGAACTACAAAAAGCGCATGACCGGCGAACTGGAAGCGGCCCAGCGCAATGGCAAGTTCGATGCAGTGCGCTCGCTGCTGGGTATGCAGGACGACCTCGAGCGAGCCCTGGGTTTCGCAGGCGTGAAGCCCGAAGACCTGATTCCAGGCGTCAAAACCGTGCTGGAAAACTTCTCCCGCAACCTCAAAAGCCTGGGCGTGGAAGCCGTACCGGGGACTGGCTCCGACTTCGATCCACGCTTCCACGAGGCCATTGCGGCGGTTGAAGGCGAGGACGGCAAGGTCATGCACGTCTACCAGCAGGGCTTCAAGTATGGCGATTTGCTGATACGGCCTGCGCGGGTGGTGGTGGGGGTGGGGAGCGGCATTAAGCAGGAGGAGCCTCGAGCCGATAGCCAGTAGCCGATAGCAAAGTCTTTAGCTATGGGCGACCCGCTATCAGCTATGAGCATCACCTATGGCCTACAAGGACTACTACAAAATTCTCGGGGTATCCAAAAACGCTTCCGAAGATGAGATTAAGAAGGCGTTCAAAAAACTTGCCCGCAAATACCACCCCGACATCAACAGAGATCCCGGGGCCGAGGACAAGTTCAAGGAAATCAACGAGGCCTATACGGTCCTGTCCGATGCCGAAAAGCGCAAGTTCTACGATACCTACGGCACCACTGCGGGCAGCGGGAATTGGCAAGGCCCACCGCCCGGACAGGGAGGCTTTGGCGGCTTCACGGGCAATGTGGGCGACTTTTCCGACTTCTTCCAGCAGCTCTTTGGCAACATGGGGGGACGCGGCGGTTTTGGCGACCTGTTTGGAGAAACTCCCCGCCAGGGTCAGCGCCGGGTAGGAGAAGACCTCGAGGCCGAACTGCCCCTGGGGCTGGAAGACGCCTACCGAGGGGGCGAAAAAACCATCTCCATCGGCTCCGAGCGTATTACTGTAAAGATTCCTCCCGGAGTACGCGAGGGTCAAAAGATTCGCCTTGGTGGGAAAGGTCGCACAGGTGGGGACTTATATTTGCACATCAGGCTGCAATCCCGACCCGATATGCGTTTGGAAGGTGACGACCTCTACACGGTGGTGGAGCTACCCGCGCCCATTGCGGTACTCGGAGGTAAGGTGCGGGTACAAACCCTCGATGGCCCCGTGGAGATGACCGTTCCCAAGCGTACCCAGGCCGGACGCAAGCTGCGGCTCTCTGGCAAAGGCTGGCCCCGCAAGGACAAGAGCCGTGGAGACCAGTACGCCGAAATCCGCATAACCATTCCGATCAACCCAAGCCCAGAAGAAGAACGCCTGTATACAGAATTGGCCGAATTGTTAAAAGTCCGGTAGGCGGCCCCAACCATCCACCAACCCAGCCCCGGAGGGTAGCGGTTTGTTTTCTGGCGGGTAGTATTGTGAGATATACATTTGTGCATGGGGCGTGGCTTTGCACCTGGTAAAGCGATAAGACTGGGTTTGGGAGGTATAAAGCTATGTTTCGTCAAGACCTGTTCCGGTATGTGGCAGAGGAGTTCGCAGAAGACTATCGTGAAGGGGAGCTCGAGCGCCGGGAGTTTTTGCGGCGCTCGGTGCTGCTGGGCGGTGGAGTTCCTGGAGCCAGGGCCCTCCTGGCATCGCTGGGCATCACTGGGGTTAGCGTGAGCGAGTTGGCGCAGGCCCAACAGGCCCCAGCCCAGACCCAGCAGGCACAGGCCCAGCCGCTGGTCAGCCCCACCGATCCAGCCATCCAGATACGCGAGCTGAGCTACAAGGCTCGGGATATAGACCAGATCGCCTATTTGGCCCGCCCAGCAGGTGGGGGCTCCCACCCTGGCGTGATTGTGATTCACGAAAATCGGGGGCTGCAACCGCATATCCAGGATGTAGCCCGCCGGTTGGCAAAAGCTGGATATATCGCGCTGGCCCCCGATCTGGTTTCCAAGATCGGCGGTACTGCGAAAATTGCCGATACCGCCCAAATTTCCGCCTACCTGGCCCAGGCTGGAGGCGATGAGCACATGGCCAACCTGCAAGAAGCCCTCAAGGTCTTGAAGGCCACCCAGGGGGTACAGGCCGATAAACTCGGTGTTACTGGCTTTTGTTTTGGCGGGGGCTTGACCTGGCGCATGGCCACCGAGGTAGCCGAGCTAAAAGCAGCAGTGCCTTTTTACGGGCCAGCCCCCGATTTGGCCAGGGTTCCGAACATCAAAGCAGCACTGCTGGGCATTTATGGCGGCCACGATACCCGCATCAATGCCGGTATTCCTGCCCTGGAAACAGCCCTTAAGGCCGCCAACATCCGCTACCAGATCAAAATCTATGAAGGCGCCAACCACGCCTTCCACAACGATACCGGCGCCAACTACAAAAAGGATGCTGCCGAGGATGCCTGGAACCTGACCCTGAACTGGTTCAAAACCTATCTGATCTGAACTGCGAATCCTGTTGCCTCGCCATGAGCCCTTTCTGCGGCCACAAGCCCAGAGGTAGACTAATTTCAACGCACGGGCACAGCATATTCTGGGGTGTGAGAGCAATTCCACCCCGACAGCCTGTTTGTGTAAGAATGCGCTCATGCAATACAGAACCTTCGGACGAACGGGCTGGCAGGTCTCGGAGATTGGCTATGGCATGTGGGGGTTGGCAGGCTGGACAGGCTCCGACGACGAGGAAACCCAGCGTGCGCTACACCGCGCGGTTGAGCTGGGGGTGAACTTTTTCGATACCGCCTGGGCTTACGGCGAGGGCCGGAGTGAAAAAATCCTGGGTGAGCTGGTGCGGGCTCACCCCGATCAGAAGCTCTATACTGCCAGCAAAATTCCCGCCAAAAACTTTAAGTGGCCCGCCAGGGCCGATTACACTCTGGAGGAGTGCTTTCCGCCCGACCACATCCGCCGTTATACCGAGTGGAGCCTGCAAAACCTGGGGCTGCCTTCGCTCGATTTAATGCAGTTTCATGTTTGGAACGATCGCTGGGCTCTGGATATGCGCTGGCAGAAGGAAACTCAAAAACTAAAAGAAGAAGGGTTGGTCAAAGCCTGGGGGATCAGCATCAACCGCTGGGAGCCAGCCAACGCCATCGCAGCCCTACAGACCGGCCTGATTGATGCGGTGCAGGTGATCTACAACCTCTTCGACCAGAACCCCGAGGATGAACTTTTCCCGGTCTGCCGCGAGTTAAACATCGCAGTGATTGCCCGGGTGCCCTTCGACGAAGGCTCGCTCACCGGAACCCTGACCAAAGAGACCACCTTCCCGCCGGATGACTGGCGCAGCCGCTACTTCCATCCCTCCAACCTGATTCCCACCTTAGAGCGCGTGGAGCGACTCAAAATGGATGTACCAGCCGGTATGACCCTGCCCGATCTGGCCCTGCGCTTCATCCTGCAAAACCCCGATGTCTCCACGATTATTCCAGGCATGCGCAAAGTGCGAAACGTGGAAGCCAATGCGGCTACCAGCGATGGAACACGCCTGCCCGTGGAGCTAATGGCTCGCCTGCAAACCCACCGCTGGGTGCGGTATCCCACCCCCTACTCGGACTGAGGATTGCGCCGGTGTTCGACCACGTTAGAGAGCAACAAGGCCCCTATCCCAAAGACCGCCGCCTGGGCGATCCAACCCAGAGCGTAGTTGTTGCTGAAGTCCACCAGCAAGCCAAACAGGGGTGGTGCGGAGGCGATGCCGATCGAGGTAAAAATCAGGCCAAACCCCACCACCCGGCCTTCCCAACCAGGGGGAGATAGTTCGGTTAACAGCGAGAAATGCAGCCCTTGCCATCCCAGTGCGGTGGCCCCGTAAAGAACCACAATCAAGGCCATAATCCACAGGGGTGTACCCGGAGGAAGCCAGGCCAGTACCAGGGCGCTCAGGCCGGCCAGCGTGACCATCATTACCAGCAAAGGCTTGCGCCTTCCCCCGCGTTTATCCGAAAGCCACGACCAGAACACCCGACTAAAAGCACCCGCGAACTGGGCAGCGGTCAGGAGGGCTGCGCCGGTCAGAATGGAAACAGCAAAACCTTCGCTCAGAAACAAAATAAGGTAGGTAATCATCACGAATTGGCCAGTGGGTAGGGTGATACCTGCAACCGCCGCCAGCAGGATGTTGCGTTCGCGCAAAACCCGCGCAAGAGGCAGGCTGACTCCCTGTAGCCTTGCTATTGGAGGAATACTTTCGTAATAGAGCCTCGAGGCAACCAGAGCAGCCAGCACGGCAATCGCTGCTGCGACCACCGAGGCCCAGCGCCAGTCGGAGAAGTGGGCGACCACCGGCAGGATGGCGGCTGCCAGCGCGCCTCCCAGGGGCACCGACATCTGGCGCAAGCCAATCACCAGACCCCGTCGCTCGGGTGGAAACGACCGAGCTACCGCCTGGGAACCGGCTGGCGTGGATGAGGCTACCACCAGCCCTACCACCAGCAAGAGCGGAACGAACATCCACTGAGACTGAACAAAAAGGGCTATCGTGAGGGCGAGGGCAGCCGCTGCCAGGGTTCCAACAATCATGACTGTACGGCTGCCCAGCCGGTCGGTGAGCCAGCCAGAGGGTAGAGCACCCACCATGGTGCCCAGGTAGATAAAAGTGTTGAGCAAGCCCACCGCCGCCAAAGACAGTCCCAGATCTGGGCGGATAAATGGTGCGAGGGTTGGGTAAGCCTGTCCAATGAGCGATACCGCAGCTCCGGCAGACATGGCGGCAACGAGGACAGACCAGGGCGACACGGCTAAAATAGGCTACCTTGTCTGGGGTAATTCGGAAAATGGGGGGACAAGTCTCCGGGTCGCGCTTGCAAGAACCCCAGAAAATTGGTTTCCGGTGAAGCTTTCGCAGCTTCCCGGGAGAAGCCGCAACCAGACCGCCAATCAACGCCTGAACGGGCCGGTCAAGCCCCCAAAACCCAGTATGGCCCGGCAGGTCGGTAAACTGAGGTGAATGCGCGACCTCGATTCGCAGGAGACCTACCTCGCCGACCGCCTGGGCCTGGCCTTCGATCTGCGCGATCTGGTGGGCTCCGGGCCGGCTCCCCTGGCCCGGTACGCACCGCCTTATGGGGTGGTGGGTTTTGGAGAGGGCTGGTGGGCGGCATTGCTCGCACGCGACTTTGCCCTCGAGCTCACCGCCACCGGTACGCAGTTTGTGCTGGAAGGAGGCTACGATTTCGGGGGCGCTGCCGGAGCCGGACTCTATGCTGCGGCCAGCGGAACCGAGATTGTTCGTCTGGGGTTTCGGGAAAATGTCGAGGTGGAAGTGCTGGCCCACCCCCTCGCCACCTACCGCTACCTGCGTTTTTTGTTGCTGGCCACCCACCAGCCCACCGAACTGGCCCGGATAGACCAGGCTTTGCTGCTCGAGCGTGATCGCCTGCGCCCCGAAGTGAGCCTGAGCAAAAACCCCGCCAAGTTTCTGGCCTATTCGCTCCTCGAGCGCACGCCCATGTGGGTGGTTCCCGACCGCTATCCGGGCCTGGGCCAAGCCTTGCAACAAACCTTTAGCCGCATTGGCAAAAGCCTCTCTTTCACCCCCCCTCCATCGGCGCTGGAGTTTTTT
>NZ_CALMCQ010000389.1 GCF_937863175.1 uncultured Meiothermus sp.
ATCCTGACACTGCGCTGCTGGGCCATCGCGAGCGAAAAACTTACCAATCCCAACAAAACCATCAACCAAAGCATTCTTTTCATCTTTCCTCCCTTTACTTGCCGTGTTCCTCGAGTGATCACGGGTTTGGAGCAGTACCAAAGGTGGCTGGGCAACAGAGACCCTACAAATCGGTGCGCACCTGCCACAGCTCGGGAAACAGCACGATATCCAGCGCCCGCTTTAGATAGGGTACGCCAGCGGTCCCGCCGGTGCCTTGCTTGTAGCCGATGATGCGCTCGACGGTGGTCAGGTGGTTAAAGCGCCAGCGACGGAAGTTGTCTTCCACATCCACCAGCTTTTCTGCCAGGTAGTACAGATCCCAGTACTGCTCGGTATGGCGGTAGACCTGAAGCCAGGCTGCCCGTACTGTCTGGTCGGGCTGGTAGGGCCTGGAAAAATCACGCTGTAGCACGCTCTGGGGAATTTCCAGCCCCTTAGCTGCCACCAGTTGCAGGGTGATGTCGTAGAGGCTGGGCGCCTGCAAAGCCTCTTCCAGGAGCTGGTAGTGTTCTGGTCGGTGCTGGTGTGGGCGCATCATAAAGGGCTGTTTGTTGCCGAACAGGAACTCGATCAGGCGGTACTGGTGCGACTGGAAGCCGGAGGCCCGCCCGAAGGAGGAGCGAAACTCTAAATAGTCGGACGGGGTCATGGTCTTGAGCACTTCCCAGCTCGAGGTCATCTGCTCCTGGGCCCGGCAGACCCGGGCCAGCATCTTCAGCGCCGGGTCAATGATGCCCTGCCTGAGCAGGTTCATCGCCGTTTTCAGCTCGTGGATGATCAGCTTCATCCATAGCTCCTGCACCTGGTGGATGGCAATGAAGAGCACCTCGTCGTGGGCCTGGGTGAGGGTGCGCTGGGCCGAGAGGAGTTGGTCGAGCCTCAGATAGTCGCCATACGACAGATCCTGGTGGAAGTCGGTATGGGCCTGGGTGTAGGTCTCGTCTTTCGGGTCGCCTGGCATCACGTCACCTTAGCCCTTTGGCTGAAGCGGGGGTCTTTCCAGAGATCCTGGCGCATGACCTGCTCCAGCCTGTTCACCGCATACCAGACGTCCACGAAGCGCAGGTAGAGCGGGGCGAAGCCGAAGCGCACGATGTCCGGAGCGCGGAAGTCGCCCACCACGCCCTGGCTGATCAGGGCCTGCATCACCGGGTAGCCCTGGGGGTGGCGGTAGGAGACCTGGCTGCCGCGCCGGGTGTGAAGGGTAGGGGTGACCAGTTCAAAACCATAGCGGGCCGCCAGCGGCTCCATCAGCTCGATAAACAGGCCGGTCAGCTGCAGCGACTTTTGCCGTACCACCTCCATGTCTACGTTGGCGAAGACCTCGAGCGCTGCATCCAGCGCGCTCATCGAGAGCACACTGGGGGTGCCTACGGTCAGCCGGCGAATGTCCTCAGCCGCCACGTACTCCGGAACAAAGGCGAACGGGGCCTGGTGGCCCATCCAGCCCGAGAGGAAGGGGAAGGCGGCCCGCTGGTGCTGCCGGGCAACGAACAGGAAGGCCGGTGCGCCGGGGCCGCCGTTGAGGTACTTGTAGCCGCAACCCACCGCAAAGTCCACTCTGTGCTGGTTCAGGTGCACCGGGAAGGCCCCCGCGCTGTGGGCCAGATCCCAGATCACCAGCGCCCCCTTTTCGTGGGCTAGCCGGGTCAGCCGGGCCATATCGTAGAGGTAGCCGGTGCGGTAGTCCACCTCGGTCAGCATCAGCACGGCGGTCTGTTGGTCAAGGGCAGCCTCTATCTGGTCTTTCTGTACAAAACGCAGCTCGTAGCCGCCCAGGAGCCTCGAGACCCCCTGGGCGATGTAGAGGTCGGTGGGGAAGTTGTCAATGTCGGAGACGATGATCCTGCGGTTCGGACGCAGCCGCAGGGCGGCCAGCAAAACCTTAAAGAGATTTACTGAGGTCGAATCGGCAGCCACCACCTCGTCGGCCTCGGCCCCGATCAGCCGCGCGATCTTGGCCCCGACCTGGAGGGGCAACTCCACCCAGCCGTGCAGATTCCAGCTTCGGATCAGGTCGTGGCCCCACTGCTGCTGCACCACCTTTTCCAGATGGCCGGGCACCGCTCTGGGCAGTAGACCCAGCGAGTTGCCGTCGAGGTAGACCAGCCCCTCGGGGATTACGAACTCCTCGCGCTTGGCCGCCAGCGGATCGGAGCGGTCGAGGGCCTGGATGGCTTCTAAGGTCATAGGATTTCCTTTAGTCAGGGATCACTGCCGTGGCCTCGAGCTCTACCCTGGCCCGGTCTTCCATCAGGGCCGAGACCTCCACCACCGACATGACCGGGTAGTGGCGCCCCATCATCTCGCGGTAGGCCACCCCCAGGGCGTCCAGCGAGGCCAGGTACTCCTTCTTGCTGGTCACGAACCAGGTCAGCCGCACCAGGTGCTCGGATTTTCCGCCGGCCTCGGCCAGGGTCTCGAGGATGTTTTGCAGGGCCTGGCGGGTCTGGCCCACAAAGTCGTCGGTCTCGAAGATGCCCTTGCGGTTCCAGCCAATCATCCCCGCAATGAAGACCATAGTTCCGCGGGCAGCGATACCGTTGACGTAGCCCTTGGGCTTGGGCCAGCCAGGGGGTTGCAGGATCTGCAGGCCTTCCTTTATACGCTCCATAACTACCCCCTCGCTCCCAAGGCCTCCTGGCGCAACACGAAGCGCTGCAGCTTGCCGGTCGGGGTGCGCGGCAGGCTTTCGCGGAACTCGATAGAACGGGGGTATTTGTAGGGTGCTATTTTCTGCTTCACAAAGTCCTGTATCTCTTTTACCAGCTCGGCGGAGGCAGCCACCCCGGGCCGCAGCACCAGGTAGGCCTTGACGATCTGCCCCCGTTCGGGGTCGGGCACCCCCACCACCGCGCACTCGGCTACGTCGGGGTGCAGCAAGAGCGCCTCCTCGACCTCCGGCCCAGCGATGTTGTAGCCCGAGGAGATGATCAGGTCGTCGGTGCGGGCCTGGTAGATAAAGTAGCCCTGCCCATCCACCAGATAGGCGTCGCCGGTGATGTTCCAGCCGTGCTGCACGTACTGTCGCTGGCGGTTGTCGTTCTGGTGCACGGAGCTTGCTCCGTCCCGAAGGGGATCGTCCGCCAGGTAGCGGCAGCCGGTTGGGCCGCGCACTGCCAAGCGTCCAACCTGGCCTGGGGGCATGGGTCTGCCGACATCATCCAGGATGGAGGCCTGGTAGCCCGGCACCGGCTTGCCGGTGGCGCCCGGCCTGGCCTCGGCCTCGGTGTGCGAAATGAAGATGTGCAGCATCTCGGTGGCCCCGATGCCGTCAATCAGCTCGATACCCGTGGCTTCCTTCCACAGCTTGCGGGTCGAGGCGGGGAGGGGTTCTCCGGCAGAGACACCCTTCCGCAGCGAGGTGAGGTCGTGGTTTTTGGCCTGGGCAGCCATGGCCCGGTAGGCGGTAGGCGAGGTGAAGACCACGCTGGCCCCGAACTCGGCAATGGCCGGCAGCAGCAGATCGGGGCTGGCCTTTTCCAGGAGTGCCAGCGAGGCTCCGATCCGCATGGGGAAGAGCACCAGCCCCCCCAGCCCGAAGGTGAAGGCCAGCGGCGGGCTGCCTATAAACACGTCCTCGGGCGAGGCTCGCAGCACATACTTTGCGAAGGTGTCGCAGATGGCCAGCACATCGCGGTGGAAGTGCATACAGCCCTTGGGCCTGCCGGTGGTGCCGGAGGTGAAGGCGATCAGGCAGGTATCGTCGCTGGCGGTCTCCACGTTGCGGAACTCCCCCGATTTACCGGCCATCAGCGCTTCCAGGCCGCCGCCTTCGCCCCAGTAGAGGACCTGCTTCAGCGTGGGGCAGCCCGGCAGCGCATTTTCCAGCCCCTCGCGCAGCCGCCCGTCGCACAGGGCGTGCGAGATCTGGGCCTTGGTGATCACGTCGGTAAGCTCCTTGGCCCGCAGCAGGGGCATAGTGGTGACGGCAATCCCCCCGGCCTTCATCACCGCAAACCAGGCCGCGACCAGCATAGGGTTGTTGGGCGCGTGCAGCAGCACCCGGTTGCCGGGCACCAGGCCCATCTCCTCCACCAGTACACCGGCGATGCGGTTGGCTTTCTCCAGCAGGTCGCCATAGGTCCAGCTAAGCCCGGTGGCCCGCACGCAGACGCGCTCGGGGTGCCGGGCAGCCATCTGGTCCAGCAGTTCGGTGGCGCAGTTCAAGCGCTCGGGGAACTGAAGCTCCGGTAGCGTAAAAATCAGCTCGGGCCAGTCCGACCTGGGCGGCAGATGGTCCCTGGCAAAGGTATCTATGTGGGCGCTATGGAGTGGGCCCATTTCATCCCCGGCCATGCCACTATCCTGTCTATACCCCATCTCAGACCCCTCCTTTCACAGTCTGGCTCTCCTTGAAATTCTTGAGCATCTCCCGCGCGATAATCAGTTGCTGCACCTCGCTGGCCCCCTCGTAGATGCGCAGGGCGCGGATCTCGCGGTACAGCGACTCCACCACCTGTCCTCTGGTCACGCCCAGCCCGCCCCAGATCTGCAGGGCTGCGTCAATCACCTGCTGGGCGTTCTCGGTGGCGGTGAGCTTGGCCATGGCGGCCTCCTGGGTGACCCGCTTCCCCTGGTCGCGTAGCCAGGCCGCGCGGTAGGTGAGCAGGGCGGCGGCGTCCACCTGGGTGGCCATCTGGGCTAGCTTGGCCTGGGTGAGCTGGAAGTCGGCCAGGGTCTGGCCGAACATGGGGCGGGTGGTGGCCCGGTGCAGGGCCTCGTCCAGCGCCCGCCGGGCAAAGCCCAGGGCCGCCGCCGCCACCGAGGTGCGGAAGATGTCCAGGGTCTGCATGGCGATTTTGAAGCCCTGCCCTGCCTGGCCTAAACGCTGGCTGCTGGGAATTCGGCAGTCTTTGAAGCGCAGCCTGGCCAGCGGGTGCGGTGCCATGACCTCGAGGCGCTCGGCGATCTCGAGGCCGGGTGTGTCCGCCTCCACCACAAAGGCGCTGATGCCCCCCGAGCCCTGGCTACCCGGCGCGCGGGCGAAGACCACGTAGAAATCGGCGATGCCGCCGTTGGAAATCCAGGTTTTGTGCCCGTTCAGCACGTAGGAGTCACCCTCGGCTCGGGCCTCGGTGGTCAGGGCCCCCACGTCGGAGCCAGCGTCTGGCTCGGAGAGGGCGAAGGCCGCGATGAACTCGCCCCGGGCTACTTTCGTCAAGTAAATGGCTTTCTGCTCCGGGGCGCCGTGCAGGGTGATGGCCCCGGAGCCCAGTCCCTGCATGGCAAAGGCAAAGTCGGCCAGCCCCTGGTGGTAGGCCAGGGTCTCGCGGATCAGGCAGACTGCGCGGGTATCAATCGCGTCGTGCACTCCGCCAAAAGCCCGCCCCCCTACAGCGTAGCGCGTCCAGCCCGCTTCACCCAACATTTTGACGAGCTTTCGACAGACGCTGTTAACATGGTGCACGGAGCCTGCTCCGTCCCGAAGGGGATCGTCCACCTGGTGCACGGAGCCTGCTCCGTCCCGAAGGGGATCGTCCGCCCCGTGCTCGTAGTGTTTGGCTAGGCTGCGCACCGCCCAGGCTTCCAGCTCCTGCGCCAGCTTGCGGTGCTGTGGCTCAAAAAAAGGCCATTCCAGATAGGCTTTATCGCTCATGGTGAGCCTCCTGGATTGGTTGATAGCCGAAAGCTAAAGGCACAGGAGTAACGCGGAGTTTGGCGGCGGGGTCGGAGGGACATGTACAAAACAGTTGTCATTCTGAGGAGCGTCCTTTGCGACGAAGAATCTTCTGTGAGGCAGTGTACTGAATACAGTTGACCGCAGAGCAGTAGATTCTTCGCTTCGCTCAGAATGGCAACTTTGTTTTGATTGGCCTTCGGGTTGACAGGCATGTAAAGGTTACGGGACTGAGACAATTCTCTTTGCCTGTTTCTCGAAGCGTGATCCCCGAGAGTCATTCCGGCCAGAACGACGCGCTCCCGCTCGACCCTAGACCCCCGAGTTGTCGCGTGACCCTCTGCCCCTTTCATCAGTCCCCCTCAAAGACGGGCTTTTCCTTGGCCACGAAAGCCTGGTAGGCGCGCTGGAAGTCGCGGGTGGTCATGCAGATGGCCTGGGCCTGGGCTTCGGCCTCGAGGGCCTGGTCCAGGCTCATGTCCCACTCCTGGTGGAGCATCTTTTTGGTCATGGCGTGGGCGAAGGTGGGGCCCTGGGCCAGCGAGAGGGCCAGCTGCTGGGCTTCCAAAAGCAGCTTTTCCGGCGCGCACAGGCGGTTGAAAAAGCCCCAGCGTTCGGCCTCCTCGCCGCCCATCACGCGGCCGGTGTACAAAAGCTCGGAGGCCCGCCCCTGCCCGATGATGCGCGGCAGCATGGCGCAGGCCCCCATGTCGCAGCCCGCCAGCCCCACCCGCACAAAAAGGAAGGCGGTCTTGCTCTGGGCGGTGCCGTAGCGGAGATCCGAGGCCATGGCGAGGATGGCCCCGGCCCCAGCGCAGACCCCGTCCACCGCGCTCACGATGGGCTGGGGGCAGGCCCGCATGGCCCTGACCAGGTCGCCGGTCATGCGGGTGAAGGCCAGCAGGTCTGGCATTTTCATCTGGGTGAGGGGGCCGATGATCTCGTGCACGTCGCCGCCGGAGCAGAAGTTGCCGCCTGCCCCGGTAATCACCACGGCTTTCACGTCTTTGGCGTAGGTCAGGGCGCGGAAGAGGTCGCGCAGCTCGGCATACGACTCGAAGGTGAGGGGGTTTTTGCGCTCGGGGCGGTTGAGGGTGAGGGTAGCCACGGCTTTGTCCACCGACCACAGGAAGTGCCGGGCCTGGTAGCCGGATAGTTCCAGCGGGTTTCCTGGCAGGCTGGTGGCGAGGTCTGGGGGCAGGCTCACGGGCGGGCCTCCTTTCCGTTGAGGTGGGCTTTGAGCCTGCCCAGCAAGGTGAACAGGCTGTCTTTTTCGGCGGCCCCGAGGCCGGAGAAGAACTCAATCACCCAGCCCTCGTGCACCCGGGCCATCTCGGCGAATACCTTGCGGCCCTGGGGGGTAAGCTTGACCGTGAAGGAGCGTCGGTCGCGGGGATCCACCGCGCGGCGCACCAGGCCCTCGGCCTCGAGCTGATCGGTAATTCCGGTGATATTCCCGGTGGTAACCATCATGCGCCTCGAGAGCTCACCCATCTTGAGGCCCTGGGGGTGGCGCTCGAGCTGGGCCAGCAGGTCGAAGCGGGGCAGGGTGGTCTGGAAGCTCTCGCGCAGCCGGGTGCGGATCTCGGTGGTGATCAGGTTGGTGCAGGTTAAGAGGCGCAACCACAGCCTGATGGCCTGCAGATGTTCGGGCTCCCGCCCGTCCCGAAGGGAATCTACCTGAGGATGGTCTTCGGCCAGGCGGGTCTCGAGGTCGGGCTTGAGCGTTACCACCTAGGTCACCTCCCCTCCCGCCACCGCGATGGCCTGCCCGGTCAGGGCCCCCGAGGCCGGCAGGCAGAGCCACAGCACGGCCTGGGCCACCTCCTGCGGCTCGACCAGCCGGCCCTGGGGGTTGGCTAAAGCCAGCTCGGCCCGGGCTTCGGCGGCGCTGCGCCCGGTCTTCTGTACAATTTTGGCCAGACTGGCCTCGAGCATCTCGGTCTGGGTGTAGCCGGGGCAGACTGCGTTAACCGTAATGTTCTTCCGGGCCAGCTCCAGGGCCAGCGAGCGGGTCAGCCCGATCACCCCGTGCTTGGCGGCGCAGTAGGCGCTCACGTAGGGGTAGCCCCGCAGCCCTGCGGTGCTGGCGATGTTGACGATGCGGCCCCAGCCCGCCTTTAGCATTCCCGGCAGCACCGCCTGGGAGCAGAGGAAGCTGCCAGTCAGGTTGACTTCCAGCGTCCGGTTCCACAGCCCCAGGTCAGTTTTGACGAAAGGCTGGCTCTCGGCCTGCCCGGCGTTGTTGACCAGGATGGTCACGCTTCCCAATGCTCCTGCGGCAGCCTCGAAAGCCCGCTGCACCTCCTGGGGGTTGGCGACGTCGCAGGTTTCCATATGGACCTCGGGGCCGAGTTTTTGGGCCTGTGCTTCCAGGCTGGCCCGGCTGCGCCCCATCAGGGTGAGCCTGGCCCCGGCCTGGGCCAGTTCCGCGGCGATGGCCGCCCCAATGCCGCGCCCACCGCCGGTCACTATGGCGTGCTTTCCGGTCAGGGGCTGGGGGTTCATCGGGCTGCCAGCTCCTCGGCCTGCTCGGCCTGGGCCCGGGCCAGATTGCGCTCGAGCTGGGCCTTGCCCGAGAGGTACTGCTTGGGCCAGGCCACCTCGGGGTAGCCCAGTCTGGCCGCCTGGTGCAGCGTCCAGTGGGGGTCGGCCAGGTGGGGCCGGGCGATGGCGCAGAGGTCGGCCCGCCCCGCCGCAATGATGGAGTTCACGTGGTCGGCCTCGAAAATGGCCCCCACGGCCATGGTGGCGATCTTCACCTCGTTCCTGATACGGTCGGCGAAGGGGGTCTGGTACATCCGCCCGTAGACCGGCCTGGCCTGGCGGGTGGTCTGTCCGGAGGAGACATCCATCAGGTCGCACCCGGCCTCTTTGAACATTCTGGCGATCTGCACCGCGTCGCCCGGGGTGTTGCCGCCGGGGGCCCAGTCGTGGGCCGAGATGCGCACCGAGATTGGCAGGTGCCGGGGCCAGACCGCGCGTAGGGCGACAAACACCTCCAGCGGGTAGCGCACCCGATTTTCCAGGGACCCGCCATACTCGTCGGTGCGGAGGTTGGTGAGCGGGCAGATGAAGGCCGAGAGCAGGTAGCCGTGGGCGCAGTGCAGCTCGAGCCAGTCGAACCCGGCCTCGGCCCCCCAGTGTGCGGCCCGCACAAAATCGGCCTTGACCCGCTCCATATCGTCTCGGCTCATCTCGCGCGGGGTCTGGTTGTTGGGCCCGTAGGGGATGGGCGAGGGGGCGATCAGGGGCCAGTTGCCCTCCGACAGTGGCTCGTTTTCGTCCTCCCAGCCTACCTGGGTCGAGCCTTTGGGCCCGGCGTGCCCCAGCTGGAGCCCAATTTTGGCGTCGGAGTTGTGGTGCACGAAATCCACGATGCGCCTGTAGGCTGCTCTGTGCTCTTCGCGGTACAGCCCGGCGCAGCCCGGGGTGATCCGCGCATCCGCCGAGGGGCAGGTCATCTCGGTGAAGACCAGGGCAGCCCCGCCCAGGGCCCGCGCCCCCAGGTGCACCAGGTGAAAATCGTTCACCAGCCCGTCCTGGGCCGAGTACATTGCCATGGGCGAGACCACCACCCGGTTTTTCAGGGTCAGACCCCGCAGCGCAAAGGGGGTGAACATCGGCGGGACCGGCCTGGGCGGCAGGCCCGATCTCTGTGCCAGCCAGGCCTCCACGCTTTCCAGGTAGTGCTTGTCCCGCAGCCGCAGGTTCTCGTGCGAGATGCGCTGCGAGCGGGTCATCAGGCTGTAGGCGAACTGCTCGGCTTCCAACCCCGTGTAACGCTCGACGTTTTCGAACCACTCGGTCGAGTTCCGCGCGGCGTTCTGGATCTTGAGCACCTCCACACTTCGCGCCGCCTGGTACTCGGCCAGAACCCGCCGCAGGTGTTCTGGGCTATCGCCCACCCGGGCGAAGGCTTTGGCCAGTTCGATGGCGTCTTCCAGGGCCAGCTTGGTGCCGCTGCCGATAGAGAAGTGTGCGGTATGGGCCGCATCGCCCATCAGCACCAGCGGAATTTCTCGCCCCTCGAGACAGTTCCAGTGAACCCAGGTCTTGCAGACTACCCGGGGGAACCTGATCCAGATGGCCGAGCCACGCAGGTGGGCGGCGTTGGACAACAGCTTGCGGCCGTCCAGGTATCTGGCAAAGAGTCTTTCGCAGAAGGCGATGCCCTCCTCCTGGCTCATCTGCCCCAGGCCGGCTTTCTGCCAGACCGCCTCGGGCGTCTCCACGATGAAGGTCGAGGTCTCGGCGTCGAACTGGTAGGCGTGGGCCTGGAACCAGCCCCAGGGGGTCTCTTCGAAGGCGAAGGTGAAGGCCTCGAAGCGCTTGGGAATGCCCAGCCAGACGAAACGGCACTTGCGCACCTCCACGTCGGGCTCGAAGGTTTTCTCGTACTTCTTGCGAATGCGGCTGTTGATGCCGTCGGCGGCGATGACCAGATCGGCCCGATACTGCCGGGCAGTTGCTTCATCGTCGGATACGTCGGTTTGAAAGACCAGACTGACCCCCAGCTCGCGGCAGCGGTCTTGCAGGATGTTCAACAGTTTTTGCCGCCCGATGCCGATAAAACCGTGGCCGCTCGAGCGGATGGTGCGCCCCTTGAAGTGCACCTCGATATCGTCCCAGTGGTTGAAAGCCCTGCTAATGCGGCTGTAGCTGGGGTAGTCGGCCTTCTCGAGGTTCCCCAGGGTCTGGTTGGAAAACACCACCCCCCAGCCGAAGGTGTCGTCGGGGCGGTTGCGCTCCAACACCGTCACCTCGTGGGCGGGGTTCTGCTTCTTCATCAGCAGTGCAAAGTACAGCCCGGCTGGCCCACCGCCGATACAGACGATCCTCATGGTATGGCCCCGCTTGTTGCGTGGCTGAACTGCCATCCCCCAAGACCCCTCGCCATCCCGACCTCCCAGCTTTCGGTGCTGTTAATGTATCTTTAGCTTAAGATAGATCGGAAGAGCA
>NZ_CALMCQ010000390.1 GCF_937863175.1 uncultured Meiothermus sp.
AGGATTTGCGCGTGCAAGACATCGTTTAGCTCATCTTCGGTGACCATTTTTTGTTGCAGCGCCAGAAAGCCCAGGGGGGTTCCCGGGTTCTCTTGTTGCTGGTATTTGACCAGTTCCTGTACCTGTTCGAGGGTCAGATAGTCGAAGCGCACCAGGTACTCGCCCAGGTGGGGGCCGGGGTGGGTCTGGATGTAGGCGATTTTGCCCTCGCGAACATGAATTCGTCCCTTCAGCTTGGGGCAGGTTAGACTGATGACGGCATTTTTGCGGCCTCCCTCGAGGGTGCGCAGCAGATCTCCCAGTTCAATTTCGCCCAGTCTGGCCCGGATCACGGTGCGGTTTCCTCAAGTGATTGCCGTAGACCGGCAATCCCAACTCAGTATGGCATCTTTTCCGAACTCCCGGCAGCCTTTATTACCCGTTTGCCAGGGGCGCCTGGCCACTTGCGCTCAACCGCAGCGTGTTTTGCGCCAAGCCGGGCATGAGATTTATTGATCACGGGCAGTTGTTTTACCAAGCTGGGCGCTGATTTTTAGAGCAAAATCGCCAGGCGGCTCTTCCAAGTGCAAACGGCGACCTCGGTAGCGGCTCGGGAATCCAGGCGGTGTGAGCTTTAGCGCAGGGTTCATGCCAACACCGGGGATCCGTATGCGAAAAGTACGGGAGGTGCTGAGGCTCCGCCAGAATTGGGCCTCAGCGAACGGGCGATAGCCCAGAGTGCTAACCAGAGCCTGCGACCAGTAAATGGCCGCTCATACCAGGAACTCTCGCCAGCCATTGCTTAATCCAGCAGTCGGTTCTGCTCCGGCAGCGGGTAGCCAAAGTGGGTGTAGGCCCGCTCAGTGGCCTGGCGACCCCTGGGGGTGCGCTTGAGCAGTCCCAGCTGAATCAGGAAGGGCTCATGGACTTCCTCGAGGGTTTCGGGGTCTTCGGAGAGTGCGGTGGCCAGGGTCTCGAGGCCCACCGGCCCCCCGGCAAAGCGCTCGATTACGGCCTGCATGATCAGGCGGTCGCGGGTGTCCAGGCCCAGCGCATCCATACCGAGGGCCGCAAGGGCCTGCCGTGTGCGCTCGAGGTGCACCACCTGCTCGCCGGCTACTTCGCTGAAGTCGCGTACTCGCCGGAAAAGCCGCTTGGCAATGCGCATGGTGCCACGGCTGCGGTGCCCGATTTCCAGGGCGGCCTCGGGCTCGATGCGCAGTCCCATCAGCTGGGCATCGCGCTCGACGCCCTGGGCCAGCTCGGTCTCGGTGTAAAACTCGAGGTGCTCGATAATCCCGAAGCGGCTCCGCAAGGGCCCGGAGATGAGCCCGGGGCGGGTGGTCGCGCCAATCAGGGTAAAGCGGGGCAGATCCAGCCGCAGGGTGCGGGCGGCGGGGCCTGTACCGATGACAATATCAATCTTAAAATCCTCCAGGGCTGGATAAAGGTGTTCCTCGGAAGCCTTGGAAAGCCGGTGTATTTCGTCTATGAATAAGATGTCGCCTTCTTCCAGGCTGTTGGTCAGAATGGCTGCCAGGTCGCCCGGTTTTTCGATGGCGGGGCCGCTGGTCACGCGGATGTTCACGCCCAGCTCGTAGGCCACCACGTGGGCCAGGGTGGTCTTGCCGAGTCCGGGTGGCCCAAACAAGAGCAGGTGGTCGAGGGCCTCCTCCCGGTTCCTGGCAGCCTCGAGGTAGACCCGCAGTTTTTTCTTGAGTTTGGCCTGCCCCACGTAGTCTTCCAGGCTCTTGGGCCGCAGGGTCAAATCCGGTTCCACGCTCCCCATCATACAAGGAGTGTACCACCTCATTATGTTTGCTACATAATCTGGGCCAATCACCCCGCCTGGTTGGTATCCGGCTCCTGGACGCATCGCATCGGGGGGGAAGGGATTTGTGTTGGGCAAGAACCCCTCTCCGGGTAGAGGAAGGGCCGGGATGAGGGGGTTTTGGCCCTATGACTTCGCCAGGGGTGTAAGCCACGGCTGTTTGCGGCTGGCTCCTACCGCCCTCCTTCCCATTCGGCCCTAAAACGCTCGACGAACGCCACCATGTAGGAGTGTCGCTCGTTGGCCAGTTTTCGTGCTGTAGCCGTGTGCATTCGGTCTTTGAGCCAGAAGAGTTTTTCGTAAAAGTGCGACAGGCTCGACGAATCGCTGTTCTGGTACTCGCCAAAGCTCTGGTGCAGGGCAGCGGTCTCGCCAGGATGGTACAGCGCCCGCCCTTTAGAACCCCCATAGGCAAAACAGCGGGCAATCCCGATGGCCCCCATGGCATCCAATCGGTCGGCATCCTGCACTGCCTGGCCTTCCAGACTGGGCATCTCGTCGGCGACGCCTGCTCCTTTGAAGCTGATACGCAGACAGATTTCCAGCACCTGTTCAATAACGGCCGGCTCAACCTCGAGCCCACCGAGCAGTGGCTGGATGACTGGCGTGTGCGCATATTTCCAGTCTTCCAGGTCGTGGCACAGCGCCGCGAGTTCCACCAGATACAAGTCGGCCCCTTCGGCCCTGGCAATGCGTACCGCCATCTGCCGGACCCGCCAAATGTGCCACCAGTCGTGGCTGCCCTCGGAAATGGATCGTTGCTCCACCCTGGTAGCCAGGGCTTCGATGTGTTGTTGTTGTACCGTGGTCACTCCGCCATCCTACGGGCTTAGGGCCGGGGGGTGGGAATTCGCGAAATGCCCCCGGACGTAATATCAATTCTGCTGATACCCACGCGCAAGACGCTTGTGCCGGGGCCTTGCTTCCTTTGCCAATCCTCTACAATAGCTCCGATGGTGCGTTTTGCTGCAACGGGGGTTCGCCTCGACCAGGCCCTGGCCTTTGAGGCCAATACTTCCCGGGCCAAGGCCCAGGAATGGATCGAGGCCGGGCTGGTCTGGGTGGGGGGTAAGGTGGTGACCAGGGCCTCCTATAAGCTCAAGGGAGAGACCGGCGGAGCCCATCCCCCCCCCCCAGTTCCTGTTTCGGTCGCGGCGGAGGACATTCCACTGCGGGTGCTCTACGAAGATGAAGACCTGATCGTGATCAACAAACAGGCCGGCATGATTACCCATCCGGCCCCAGGAGTGTACTCGGGGACGCTGGTGAATGCCATCCTGGGCCGGTTTGGGCTGGATGCCTCGCTGGGCGAGCGCGAGGACGCAGACGACACGGTGCGCATGAAGGCCCAAAGACTCGAGCTGGTGCGCCCCGGCATCGTGCACCGGCTCGACAAGGATACCAGCGGGGCGATTGTGGTAGCACGCCACGAGGCGGCCCACCGCCGCCTGTCCCAGGCCTTCGCAGGGCGTAGCGTCTTCAAGCGCTACATCGCCCTCACGGCGGGAGTCCCGCAGGGAGGCACCCTATCTGCGCCGATAGGCCGTCACCCGGTAGACCGCACCCGCATGCATGTGGGGGGTGTTGCAGCCCGGCATGCCCAGACCGATTTCGAGGTGCTGGGTTCGGTAGAAAGACATGCCCTGGTCTCGACCATCCTGCACACCGGACGCACCCACCAGATTCGCGTACACCTCAAGCACCTGCATACCCCGATTCTGGGCGACGAAGTGTATGGCAAGCCCTCCGATTTGATTGCGCGCCAGGCCCTGCACGCTTACGAACTGCGGCTTCAGCATCCACGCACCGGCAAGTACCTGCATTTTCTGGCCCCCATCCCGACCGATATGGTGCGGGCCTGGAGGCTGCTGGGTGGGGTCTGGCCGGAAGACCTGATTACCGATGCGGCAGGGGTGAATCCAGCAGAACCCTCCTGGTAGAAAAAGCTTGATTTGCGGGCGCGGGTTGGGAATACTGTGGAGCAACTGGACAGCCCGGAGGTAAGGTATGAATGTAGTTTTCCTCTCCCCCCATTTTCCTCCCAACTTCTGGCCTTTTTGCGTGCGTCTGCGCGAGGCCGGACATACGGTGCTGGGCCTGGCCGACGCCGAATTTGACCAGCTACATCCCGAGTTGAGGTATGCCCTGACCGAGTATTACAAGGTTTCCGATCTGCACAACTACCAGGAGCTGGTGCGGGCCCTGGGCTACTTCACCCACAAGTACGGCAAACTGGATCGGCTCGAGTCCATGAGCGAGTACTGGCTCGAGACCGAGGCCATGCTGCGTCAGGATTTCAATATTTTCGGCCTGCGCCCTGAGGACATGAGCCACATCAAGCGCAAGTCGGTCATGAAGCAGTACTTCCAGCTTGCGGGCTTGCGGGTAGCACGGGGCAAGGTTTGCCGCACGGCGGTAGAAGCCCAGGATTTTGTGGAAGAGGTGGGCTATCCGGTGGTGGCCAAGCCCGACATTGGGGTGGGTGCGGCCAAAACCTACAAGATCAACAACGATGCAGAACTGATGGACTACATCGCTACCAAGCCCCCGGTGGAATACATCCTGGAGGAGTTTGTCCCTGGCCGAGTCATCACCTACGATGGCCTGACCGACCTCCAGGGCAGGGTGGTATTCGATAGTTCGCTCGAGTATTCCAGAGGCGTGATGGACGTGGTCAACGAGGATACCGACATTTATTACTACATGGTGCGGGAGATCGCCGAAGACCTGCGCGAGGCAGGGCGCAAGGTTGCCAAAACCTTCAACGTGCTCGAGCGCTTCTTCCACTTCGAGTTCTTTCGGCTGGAAGATGGCTCACTGGTGGCGCTGGAAGTGAATATGCGTCCGCCCGGCGGCCTTTCGATTGACATGTTCAACTATGCCAACGATATGGACATCTTCAAGGAGTGGGTCAACGTGCTCACCCACGGCACCGTGGGCGAGCAGGCCAGGCACCCCTATTTCTGTACCTATGTGGGCCGCAAAGATCACATCCACTACAAGCGTTCGCACCAACAGGTAATGCTCGAGTTCGGGCCGCTGGTAGCCCACCACGAGCCCATCAGCGGTATTTTTGCGGGTGCGATCGGCAACTACGGTTACATCTTGCGCCACCCTGAACTCAGCCCCATGCTGAGGGCAGCGCAAGCCATACAGGAAAGAGCCTAGTGCCGGAGGCCAGCCCAAAAGGGCCCTCGACCCTTTACTCTCGAGCAGTGACGAGGACAGTATGCAGACCGAATATCACAAGTGGTTCAGCCCGGCCCTGGGGCACGAAATGGAACTCAAGCTCTACGGCCACTATGGCCAGCCGGTCATCGTATTTCCCGCGCAGAACGGGCGCTGGTTCGACTGGGAAGGCCACGCCGGGATGGCCCAGGCCCTGGCTCCCATGATTGAAGCAGGCCGGGTCAAGTTTTTTTGTGTGGACGGCATTGACTGGCAGAGCTGGACCAACAAGAGCATTCCGCCTGCCCAGCGGGCCCGCCGTCACAACGACTACGATGCCTACATCCTGCAGGAGGTGGTCTCGTTTGTGCGCAAGAACACTGGCCTACAGACCATGTGGGTTACCGGGTGTAGCATGGGGGCCTATCATGCCGCCAACTTCTTCTTCAAATACCCCGAGGTGTTTGATGGCCTGATCGCTTTGTCGGGGCTCTACCAGGTAGGCGGCTTTGTGGGAGACCAGGGGGGTATGGATGCTTACTACAATTCCCCGCTGTGGTACTTGCGCAACCTCACCGACCAGGACAAGCTAGCTGCCTACCGGCGCAACAAAATCGTGTTTGCGGTGGGGCAGGGGCGCTGGGAAGAAGAGTGCGTGCGTGATATACGTGAAATGCAGGAACTGCTCCACCAGAAGGGCGTGTACGCCACCTTTGACTACTGGGGCCACGATGTAGATCACGACTGGCCCTGGTGGCAGAAGATGCTGCCGCACGAGCTGGAACGGCTGGGGGTCTAGACACTTGCTTCCATGGCGCGGCCCTGCTGGGCACAAAACCTGGCGTATTGGTGTATTTTGCATAACCGGTATAGTTGAAAGGCGGGGCAAGCCCAGAATACAATGCGCCTCACTACTCGAGGTCTGATGAGACTTCACCTGGGTAGGAAAGCCGTGGCAGTGTCCGTCGCAATTGTGCATCTGTGGTTCTCGCTTTCATGAATAAGCTAATGATGATCGAGCGTGATTTGGTGAAACAGAACAAATGGAGCGTCTGGCTAAAGAGTTGGGTTTTAGACGGAACAAAGCCTCTAGAGTGCCGGATGGTGAAAGTGCAGCTATATCTGGCATCTTTAATACCCAGGGCCTTCCAGACCGACAGGATATGCTGTGCTTGGCTGCTCCGGTACACCGGACCTGGTGCGGATTGCGGGCTGGAGTCTAAGGTAAAACTTTTATTTATGCGACTGCTGTCATGGGGTTGCATAGGGCCTTGCAAAGCCGTAATCCACAGAAAATCGTTCGCGGGAAAGGCCGGGAAGGGCCTTGAACCAGGGCTTCTTTATGTCGGCTATGGCCTTAGCAAGAGCGAGGGTCAAAGCGGATGAACACCGATAAACCATCGCGGCTGGTGGCGCTGGCGCTGGTGCCGTTTGCCCTGTTTGCTCTGGCGCTCATGGTCTACCTTACTGCCGAACTGCCAGTACGGATACACCTGCCGTGGATTCCCTCACTTGGCATTGAGGCTTCGCTGCATATAGATGGGTGGGCGCTGCAGTTTATACTGCTGATCACCGGTATTGGCGGCTTTGTTCTGGTCTACGCGGCGGGCTACCTGGCGGGCGACCCAAAGCGTAAAAGGGTATTTGTGCTATTGCTGGCCTTCATGGCCGCGATGCTCGGCAGCGTCAGCGCCGACAACCTGATCGTGCTCTTCGTCTTCTGGGAGCTCACCGGCCTGACCTCCTTCCTGCTGGTGGGCACCAAACACGAGGACGCTACCGCACGCGCTAGCGCCCGCCAGGCCCTGGTGGTAACCGGTGGCGGTGGTCTGGTTATGCTGGCAGGCCTCATCTTGCTTGGGCAGGTAGCCGGGACGTACTCGATCTCCGAACTGATCGCGAGCGGGCCTAACTGGATTAACCACGAGCTGGTTCCACTGGCGCTGGTCTGTATCTTTATCGGGGCCTTCTCCAAAAGCGCTCAGTTCCCCTTCCACTTCTGGCTGCCCAACGCCATGAGCGCCCCAACCCCGGTCTCGGCTTACCTGCACTCGGCGACCATGGTAAAGCTAGGCATCTACCTGCTGGGTCGGCTTCACCCGGCGTTTGATGAGCTGCTACTGTGGCAGGTCTCGCTGATAACCGTGGGGGTAGTGACTTCAGTCCTGGCCATGCTACTGACCCTAAGTGAACGTGACCTCAAACGCATCCTGGCCTGGTCAACGGTGGCTGCGCTGGGCACCCTAGTAATGCTGATAGGCCAGCCTGGCGACGGTGCGGTCATGGCTACCAGCGCCTTCCTGCTGGCGCACGCTCTGTACAAGGCCCCGCTGTTCTTTGTGGCCGGTAACGTGGACTATGCAGCCGGAACCCGCAACATTGACCATCTGTCCAGACTGGTCAGGGTAATGCCTTTGAGTGCAGTTGCAGCGCTGTTGGCGGCAATTTCGATGGCCGGCATGCCCTTATCATTTGGCTTCGTTGCCAAGGACTTAATCGAGATTGCTAAACATGATGGCCAGATTTTTGCCTGGGCTAGCTACGCCAGCATGTTCGTCAGCGCGATGTCGGTAGCAGTGGCCGCCGTGGCGGCCATCCGAGTCTTCTGGCAGCACAACGGAAACGCCAGCACCGAGGGGGTGCATGAAGGCAGCCCCCTGCTCTGGCTACCACCGCTGATGGTAGCAGGGCTGGGCATCGTGCTGGGGTTAGTGCCTCATCTGATAGGCCCCCTGATTGGGGCTGCTGCCGAGTCCATGCGGCCGGCCCTGCAGTACGAGGAACTAAGAATCTTGCTAAATGGGCATGTCCTGGTATCGCTGGTTACCGCCAGCGTGATTGGACTAGCCTTCTTCATCGCCTGGGATCAGTTGCACAAGTTGCTCGAGCGTGGGCGTGAGCTCGAGCGCTTCTCGCCCTCGGCCTGGTACGACCTGCTAATGCGGGCCATCCCGGCAGCGGCCAACTGGCTGACCCCTCGGTTGCAGCACGGTAGCCTGGTCGGTTATGCGGCTATGCTGCTTGGCGCCGTGGTCGTGGCCGTAGTACCGGCGCTGGTGATTTGGAACAGGCAGTGGCCCGCCTTCGACCCGCCATCGCTAGCGGTGGTCGGGGTCAGTCTGTTGCTGGTGGTGGCGGCTATAGCCGCCTGCCGTGTGCGCGACTCTTTCGTACTGCTGCTTACCAGCGGTCTGGTTGGGTTCGGTTCTGCGCTGTTATTCCTGTTCCTGGGAGCGCCCGACCTTGCTCTCACCCAGTTTGCGGTGGAGGTGGCTTTTGTGGTGGTGATTGCAGCTATCCTGCTGCGCGTACGCAGGCTGGATCTGGAACCAGCCCCGGTTCACAACACTAAAGCCCGCACAGTAGTGGCTGTAGCGGTGGGAACGGTTATAGCAGCCCTGGTGCTGGCTGCTACCGCCGGCCTCTTCGACCCGGTGCTGACACAGTACTTTGCCGAGCGAGCAGTGCCGGATGCTCACGGCCGGAATGTGGTCAATGTGGTGCTGGTAGACTTCCGGGCGGTTGACACCCTGGGAGAAATCGCAGTGGTTGGGGCGAGCTTTATAGCCACCATACCCTTGCTGTTGTTAGTACGGGCGCGGCTGGCAAAGTCACGGAGGAAAAACCCATGACCCAGCGCGCGGTAATTCTCGATGTGGCCGTACGGATCCTGTATCCGCTTATGCTTGCCGCAGCTTTCTGGCTTCTGCTGCGCGGCCATAACGAGCCGGGTGGCGGATTTATTGGTGGGATGGTCGCAGTTGCGGCCACAGCTATGCTGGCCGTGGCCCGCGGAGCAGATTTCGCCCAGTCGCGTATGCCCCTGGGGCCGCTGAGACTGGCCTATGCTTCGCTGCTGCTTTCGTTTGCCTCTGGCCTTCCGGCTTTAGGGCACAACCTGCCTTACATGACCCACCTGTGGGGCTCGATACCTCTGGGCTTTACCGAGTTCAAGGTCTCAACGGTGATGCTATTCGATCTTGGTGTCTTTGGCACCGTATGGGCGGCGCTGGGCGGTCTGTGTGCCCAGGTGGTGGCCATTGATGAGGAGGCCGAGCCATGATCTGGGTTCTGGCTTTTGCCATCGGCGCGATGGTGGCTGCAGGGGTCTACCTGGTACTGGCGCGCGACCTGCTACGGGTGGTTATCGGGGTATCGCTAATTGGCGCCGCGGCCAACCTGTCTATGTTTGTCGCTGGCCGTGTTGGAACCATGAACCCGCCGGTAGTTCCGCTAGGGGAAACCCTGCTGGCAGCCGATGCTGCCAACCCGCTTCCGCAGGCCCTGGTCTTGACCGCAATTGTGATTGGAATGGCGCTGACTTTCTTCTCGCTGGTACTGGTGCTGGCTATCAGCCAGGAGACCGCAAATAACGACAGCGAAAAGCTGCGAGAAGCCGAGCCCCCGCCGGCCGCTAACGGCCAGCCGGTACTGGAAGATGCCACCACCAGCGAGCACCCAGACCCCAGGGCGCTGCAGGAGGTGCGATGAGCGAGAATATCTGGGTTGCTGCGCCAGTTCTGGTTCCGCTGGGTATAGCCCTGCTCACCGGCCTGCTGTCGGGGCAGCCCCGACAGCAGGCTGCGGTAAGCCTGGCCGGAGCATTTGCTCTGCTGGCCAGCACCCTGGTGCTCCTGGCCTACGCCGAGGCCGGAGTCACTTTGCACATGTCATTTGGTGACTGGGAAGCGCCCTTCGGCATTGAGTTTGCTGCCGACCGGCTTGGCGCCAGCATGGCAGTGATCACTGCACTGATGGGTCTGGCGGCGCTCCTGTTTCAACTCTCCGATGCCGATACAGCCGCAGTCTCGCCGACACTGCATCCTCTGGTTCATCTGTTGCTGGCCGGTGTAGGCGGAGCCTTTGTGACCGCTGACCTGTTCAACCTGTATGTCTGGTTCGAGCTGATGTTGATCTCGGCCCTGGGCCTGCTAGCCTACGGTGCACGACCCCGGCATCTGGATGCCACGCTAAAGTATTTCGTGCTAAACACACTTGGTACCTTGTTTCTGCTGGTCTCCATCGCCACCGTTTATGGCGCAACCGGGTACCTGAACTTTAGCGCACTGGAGCAGGTCGGGCTCCAGGACGAGGCAGGACGACTAACTCCCTTTATAGTCGCACTGGTGCTGGCCTTTTTAATCAAGGCCAGCGCCTTCCCGGTGTTCGCCTGGCTACCGGCAGCGTATCACACCCTTCCAGCGCCACTTGCGGCCTTGTTTGCCGCGCTGCTGACCAAGGTGGGGGTATATGCAGTGCTACGTGTACTCGGCGACGTGTTTACCACCACGCCCGCAATTGTCTACGAGGTGCTGGGCTGGGTTGCGGTGGCAACTATGATTACCGGGGTGCTTGGGGCTGCCTATCACTGGGACATGCGGCGCATCCTGGCTTTCCACATCATTAGCCAGATCGGCTACATGTTACTGGGTATCGGATTAGCCAGCCAGCAAGGGTATGTGGGCAGCATGTTTTATATTATTCATCACATCATCGTTAAGGCCAACCTGTTTCTGATTGCTGCAATCGTCTTCCGGCTAACCGGCAGCTACGATTTGCGTCGCTGCGGCGGGCTGTACAAAGTGCGGCCCTGGCTTGGTTTGCTGTTTCTGGTGCCCGCGATGTCGCTGGTGGGAA
>NZ_CALMCQ010000391.1 GCF_937863175.1 uncultured Meiothermus sp.
CCAAAAAACACCAGGTAGGTGATCAGGAGTCGGGAGTTTACGTTGTAAAACTCCCGGCTGCGCTGGGCCGCCAGGGCTACGAGGTAGTCGCGGATGATGATAAAATTCATGGTCGCCAGGACAATCGCCACAATTAGCAGGATCAGCCCCAGAATTAGAGAGACACGCCCCAGAACACTCATGACGATAGTTTACCGGATCTGGGGATTAGATTCATACTGCTATCCGGGCAGTTATTCAGATGGAGCGCAAACCTTATCTCAGCCCCCGCCCAGGTAAATCCCGTGACCGGCCAGCACACTCTGGGTGGCAGTGTCGAATCGGCAGGGTGTCACCACCGCCTCCCGCAGGGGGCTGGAGCGTGTGGTGCATCAGCAACCGCCCCATTGCTATACTTGGAGGGTGATCGAGACCCCCAAAACCCCTCTGCGTGACGAGCCGGTCTTTGACCTGATCCGGCAGGAAGAAGAGCGCCAGCGCAACGGACTCGAGCTGATCGCCTCGGAAAACTTTACCTCGGCTGCAGTACGCGAAGCCGTAGGCAGCGTGTTGACCAACAAATACGCCGAGGGCTACCCCGGCAAGCGCTGGTACGGTGGTTGCGAGATTGTAGACCAGATCGAGACCCTGGCCATCGAGCGGGCCAAACAGCTCTTTGGTGCAGCCTGGGCCAACGTCCAGCCCCACTCTGGCTCCAGCGCCAACATTGCGGTTTATGCAGCCCTGCTCAAACCCGGTGAGACCGTGCTGGGCATGGATCTGTCGCATGGGGGCCACCTGACCCACGGCTCTCCAGTCAACTTCTCGGGCCTCAACTACCGGTTTTTTGGCTACAAGGTGCGGCCCGGCGACGAACGACTGCATATGGAGGATGTGCGAACCCTGGCCCTCGAGCACCACCCCAGAATGATCATCTGCGGAGCCAGCGCCTACAGCCGAGTCCTGGACTTCCAGGCTTTCCGCCAGATAGCCGACGAGGTCGGGGCCTACCTGGTAGCCGACATCGCCCATATCGCCGGGCTGGTCGCCACCGGGCTACACCCTTCGCCCCTGCCCTATGCTCATGTGGTCACCTCGACCACCCACAAGACCCTGCGGGGGCCGCGCTCGGGCTTGATAATGTCCAATGACCTCGAGGTTGCGGCCATCCTGGATCGCTCCATCTTTCCCGGAACCCAGGGCGGGCCGCTCGAGCACGTTATCGCTGGTAAAGCCATTGCTTTTGGCGAAGCCTTGCGCCCCGAGTTTAAAACCTACTCGGCCCAGATCGTCCAGAACGCCCAGGCTCTGGCCGCAGAGCTTCAGAAACGTGGCTACCGGGTGGTTTCGGGGGGTACC
>NZ_CALMCQ010000392.1 GCF_937863175.1 uncultured Meiothermus sp.
TTCCTGGATCTCGTAGAGGGCCTCGAGGCCGGTGACACTATTCCCCAGGGATACCTTCGGGTTGGATTTGGTTTTGGGGGGTCTAGGCACCGGCTTTGAGCGTGGCTTGAAATTGACCCGGGTGGATTTGGGAACCCACATCGAAGCCAGACCCAGCAACAGGGCTGCAGCCAGCACCAGAGGTTGGGCCCCCAACACCACCAGTCCACCCAGTACCAGCGCAATAAATACCAGCATGAGCCAGGTACGTCCTGTGCGCAATATAAGAGCGGTGGAAATGCCAACCAGCAACAAAGCAAACAGGTAGCTCATTTAAACCTCGCTGCAACCACCGTGATGTTGTCTGTTCCACCACGCACCAAAGCCTTGCTGACCCAGCTCTCGAGGGCCGATTGCAGATCGCCGGTAATGCTCCATTCTTCCGGGGGCACCAGTCCATAGAGTCCGTCGGTGGCCAGTACCAGCACCTCGCCGGGGGCAAAGTTTACCGCTGTGATGTCGTGCTGGACATCGGAAAGGCCCAGGGCCTGTGTCAGCATGTGCTTCCAGGGGTGGTCTTCGGCCTGGTCGGTGGTGAGCACCCCCTGGCGCACCTGCTGGGCAACCCAGGAGTGATCCTGGGTCAGCATGGTCCAGCGCCCCGAGGAGTAGCGGTAGGCGCGGGTATCGCCCACATGCCCAATCACTGCCTGTCGGTTCCACTCGGCCAGCATGACGGCCGTGAGGGTGGTGCCCATGCCCTTGCGCGAAGGCACCCGCTCGCCTTCTTGCACAATCCGCCGCTGGGATAGCTTAAAGGCTTTGTCCATGACCAGGTTGAGCCCCACCCCAGGGCGACCGGTAGCCGCATGTTCGGCATAGGATCTGGCTGCCGAGCTGACCCCTTCGATAGCCAGTTTGCTGGCCAGCTCGCCCGCCTCGGCCCCGCCCATGCCATCGGCTACGGCCAGCAACACCAGGTTGCCGGCCGGGGTCGGATGTACTGCAACGCGATGAAAGTCCTCGTTGTTTCGACGACGACGACCAATATTGGATTCTGTGGCAATTTCGAGCCGTGCCAGTCGCATGACACCTTATAATACCGTCTGAATGAAGGCGGGCCTGGTTGAATTACTCGAGCTATATGAATACAAGGTAGACGACCTTGTAGCCGGCAATGACCCCAAAGGTGGGATGGCGGGCCTGACCCGTTTGCGCCAGACCCTGATCCAGTCCAACCTGCCGGGCCCTCTGGCCAAGAAGTTTCGTGATATTGATGGGCGCTTCAAAGCCCACCGGCCTGGTTACAAAACCACCGTGGACGAGGGTGCAGCCCCCGACCTGGGCACGATCTTCATCGAAGAGGAGGGGCCGAGTTCCAATCCCGAGCGCCTGGCGCTGGAAAAACTGACCGAGGCGGTGTACTGGAGCCGGCTCGAGCGCGACCTGCTGCGCACTGCCAAAACGTTCAACCACGGCAAGCGCGACGAGTTGCGCATGACCTACGCCATCCTGCAAAACCTCGAGGTCTATTCCAAAAGCCCCCAGTTCTCGCAGGATTACAACCTCTCGCGCTTCACGCTGGTTCACCCCATTCCCAGCGTTTCGGATCCTAGGGTGCACCTGGAAAACCCCGAGATCGCCAAAAATATGCTGCTGGAGCTGTTCCGTGAGGCCTATAGCCTGGCCGGCAAACTCAAACTGCCACCTGAAGAGACCGTGCCTTACATAAGGCGGTTTGCCCGGCGCGTACTGGAAAGCGAGGGTTCGCTCCGAACCAGCATCCGGGGGCCAAACCTCGAGACCTTGCGCCGTGCGCTCGAGGAGGCCCACCGACAGAACCTGAGCATTGCCGAAATCCGCGCCCTGGAGGAGCGCCTCCAGACCACCGCCGCCGAAGAAAGGCGGATGTCTCTGGTCATGGAGGATGATCGGGGGCGTTTTTCGGCAGCCATCGAGCGCCTGGCCACCCTGCTCACCCGCTACCTGCCCAGTCCCAGGGGAGAAGGCCACTGGCCGCTGATTCCGCAAAAAATTCTCAGGAGCCAGAGTGCGGAGTATGAGCTCCAGACCGTTCCACACGATGCCAAGGCCCTCAATCTGCGTCTGATGCCGCAGCGCTTCTTCTTCTGGAACCACGAAATTGGCATCTCGCAGGCGGGTCAGCTTTTTGGCCTGAGTGTGGGCGGGCAAGAGCGGATGATTGAAGAAGATGCTGCCTTCAGCCTGACCCTGCCCGATGCCGAGCTGCACGTGATCCGCTGCCAGGACTATCTGCATTTGCGCATCGAGCCGCGCGAGGCCGCCACCCTTTCCAACCTGTTGGCCGAAGGCCGGATCATGACTTTCTTGATGTGGCCGGAAAACAACTTTGCCTACCTGCGCTTGCTGCGTGCTCTTTCGGCCCGGTTCAAGGGCGAGGTCAACTATGCTGGGTTTAGCCCCGAACTGGCCAGCAAATACAGCGAAGCCCCCATAGACAATCTTCAGGACTTTGCCCGCAAAGGCCTCGAGGTGGTCAGGGGCCGCATCGAAAAAAACTCGGGTTGGACAGCCTATCTAGCTGAAGTCGCACGGGTGCTCGAGCTGGAAAGCTACGCCCCGGTCTTGCAGCTCGAGCTTTCCGAATGGCTGGGATTTAGCCCGCCCTCCCGCGATACCCTGGGCGAGAACGTCGGCTCCACCACTGTGGGCGACAGCCCCAGCACGGTCAAGGTGGGCAGTGCTGTGCTTTCACTACGGTACCAGGACGATGCGGTATACGTCTCCTCCACCGGCCTGGTACCGCGCAAACTGCTGGACTTGATGGTCTGGAAGTTGCCCGAGGGTGGACTGGTGCTGGCGCGAGAAGGGACGCGGGTGGCCCACAGTCTGGTCACCATCCAGCCGCAAAAGCGGGCAGTCTCCTGAGTTTTTTCCGATCGCCTATGGTAGATCGCCAAGAGCGGATAACGCATCAGGCGCTTCGGCTCTGGATGTATGGTCTTTGGGTATCAAGCATTGTAGTACAGTGGGTATCAAGCATTGTAGTACAGTCGTGGGGTCGGGCCAGAGTCTGCATCTAAACCTGGTCTACCTTCACGACGTGAGCTTGACGGTTTATTATTGGGCAACCTATGAGAGACGCATTGCAGCACTCCGCATTTCGCTGGCTGTTTGTTTCCAGCTTCATATCGCTGGTTGGCAGCAAGATCCACCGCGTGGCTTTGCTCTTTGTGGCCTTTCAGGAGACTCAGAATGCGGTCTGGATCTCGCTGATTCTGGGCTCCCAGTTTTTGGCCAGCGCGGTACTGGGGCCATTGTTGGGGCCGCTGGCCGATCGCTACGACCGGCGCACCCTGATGATCATCTCCGACCTGGCCCGAGCCCTCCTGGTGGCCTGTATTCCGCTCTTTGCCCTCGATTCGCTTCCACTGCTGATGCTGATTGCATTTTTCATCTCGACCTTTGAGTCCGTACACTACTCGGCCAGCAATGGTGCAATACCCGATATGGTTCCAGAGTCGGCGCTCGATGGAGCCAACGGCCTGATGACTTTCGTGGCTCGTTTTGCTGATGTTGCCTTTGTGGCGCTCGCGGGGGTACTGGTCGCATCGGTAGGGCCGGTACCCGCCTTCTGGATTGATGCCACTTCCTACCTGATTGCAGCAGGTTTCCTCGCACTTCTGCCGCCCCTCCCCGGCAAAGCAAAAAAGGGTAACTATTTCGCTGCGGTAGCGGAAGGAATACGCCCTCTGTGGCATAACCTCACCCTCCGGCGAACCATTGGAACCCTGGCCCTGGCGGCGGCATTTGGCTCGGTGGAGGCGGCTCTGGGGATTGTGTTTGCGATAGGCGCACTGCAAATTGGGGTACAGGGGTTTGGCGTGCTCGAGGCCCTTATGGCCGGAGGGGCGTTACTGGGCCTGCTGGTGGTCATGCCCCTGATCCGCCTCTGGTCTCGAGAAACGGTTTTTTTGGTAGGGCTGGGCATCTGGGGGCTCTTTATGGCCTCCCTCGGCCTGTTTCCGTTTCCCATCTGGGCTGGAATTGCCACCATTATCCTGGGTATGCTCAACACCATGTTCATCGTACCCGCCCGCTCCATCATCCAGCTCGCGGCCCCGCCTGAACTCAGGGGTCGTATCATGGCAGCTTTCGGGGCCATCATGCAGAGTGCAGTCCTGATCGGCACCTTTCTGGCCGGTGTACTCGAGCCCCGTCTGGGGGTACTGACGGTCTTGTACTTCTCCGGCATTGCGGTATCTCTGGCCGTCTTTACGGTATTTTTGTGGGGGGGCATCCCGCGCCAGCCCAGGGAAGCCAGATCGGAGTGACCTTTGGGCGCGCTGTTCAAAAATGTGAGCACCAGAAGCTATTTTTGTGACCGTGTCCTGCACGCTACAGCTGATTCTGGGTTAGAAGCAGGCCTGGGCAAAAGGTTAAACCGAACCCTGCTCCGTGTGTCCAGGCTAGAAGTTTCGGTTTTGGGGTTTGCTCTGGCGCGGCTCCTTGCCGGGCCTAACATGGAGATACTTAGATGCAATAATGGTGTGTGCTGTGGAGGAATAGATGAACATCCAGAAAATAATGAAAGAGGCCCAGAAGGCCCAAAAGAAAGCCGCCGAGGTACAGGAAAAGCTGGGCAGCATGCTGGTGCTGGGCAGCGCTGGCGGGGGCCTGGTAGAGGTCACGGCCAACGGGCACGGGCAGATTCAGATGGTCAAACTCAAACCCGAAGCCGTAGACAAGGACGACCTTGAGGTTCTGGAAGATCTGCTCCTGATCGCCATCCAGGATGCCCAGAAAAAGGCCCACGACCTCTCGGAAAAAGAGATGAGCCGCGAGCTGGGCGGCATTGGCAATATGCTGGGGGGGATGTTCTGAGTAGGCCGATAGCCAGTGGCCCATAGCGAATAGTCAACAGCAAAAAGCTATCGGCTATCGGCTACCAGCTATCGGCTACCCGCCTGCTTATGCGCTACCCGGAGAGACTCCTCAAGCTCGTTCGTGCCCTGGCAGGCTTGCCTGGGGTTGGCCCCAAAAGCGCCCAGAAGCTAGGGCTGTTTTTGGTGCAAAACCCCGAGATGTCGGCAGAGCTGCTTGGCAGCCTGGAGGCCGCCCAGGCCCTGCACCCTTGCCCGGTATGTGGCAACCTGGCCGAAGAGGCATTGTGTCCGATTTGTGCCGACCCCGAGCGTGATAGGGCGCTTATCTGTGTGGTCGAGACCATCTCCGATCTGATGGCCATCGAACGCAGCGGCGAGTACAACGGCCTCTACCATGTGCTGGGCGGGGCGCTTAACCCGCTGGAGGGGATTGGGCCAGAACAGCTTTACCTGGAAAGGCTTTTCTCCCGGCTCGAGGGCGCGGGTGAGGTCATCCTGGCTACCGGGATGACCGTCGAGGGCGAGGCCACCGCAGGTTATCTAGCCGAGCGACTGGGCCAGCATCAGATCCGCTCGACCCGGCTGGCCTATGGCCTGCCAGTGGGAGGAAGCCTCGAGTACGCCGACGAAGTAACTCTGGCCAGAGCACTGGAGAACCGACGGGCAATCAGTAAATAGGGAAAGGCAAAGATTCACCAGCGTTTAGCGGTTCGCTCCGGGCTCTCCGTCCCCACGTAACGCTCTGGTGTGCAATTGCGCCAAACCCTGGCGGGGGCTGTGCTAGGCTAAAACCCGTATGGGCTGGGACGACGCTGGGGGCAGCACATGAAAATGCTCGAGACCCTCGTACCACTGGGTGTGCGCCAGGCCATTCTGACCAGCCAGGATGGTCTGGTGATCGAAAGCGCAGGCAAGGATACACCGGAGCCTGAACTGTTGGCCGCCGAACTGGCAACCCTGGCCAGGATCAGCCGCACCCTGGCCAGGAGTCTGGGGGGCGAGTTGCGGCGCTTCACCATCGCCACCGAAAGTCGGGAGGTGCTGGTGGTGGTTTTTAGCGGCTACTGTCTGGCAGCCGTGGTCGAGAAAGGCGCAGACCGCAAGAGTATCGGTAGCGAGCTTTCACGTCTAGCACTGCGTTTGGCTCAGACTATTTAGGAGACATGGTATGGTTCAAGAAGTGCTCGGCGAGTTGCAGGTCACCAGGGGGGTACTGGCCTCGGCACTGGTAGCCGAGGACGGTATTGTGGTCGAGAGCCTCCGCGCCGACCAGGCCCCCGATGTGTATTTTCTTAGCGGGGCCGCCGCTACAGCGCTGGCTTCTGCACGGGCTTTGTCCCAGGAGCTGGAGCGCGGCGAGGTTGAAGAGGTCATGGTAGAGTACCCCGAGGGGCCAGTTTTGCTGGTTCCACTCGAGGAAGGGTACTTACTGGTAGTGCTGATGGACTCCATGCAGAGCCTGGGCCGGGTGCGCTTCCAGCTCAAAAAGAGTGTCCCACGCCTCAAGGAGGCTTTATCGTGAGTGAGGTTTCACAAGTACCCGAACTGCGTGTAGACATTGACCGCGAAACCGCCACTGGCAAGTATGCCAACTTCGCGATCTTCTCGCATCAGAAAAACGAGTTCTACCTCGACTTTGCCCTGATGCAACCCGGCGGACAACCCAATCAGGTCGTGGCCGTCGTCACCAGCAGGATTATCACCAGCCCGCAACACACCAAGGCACTGCTGCGCAGCCTGGCCGAGAACATCCAGCGCTACGAGGAGACCTACGGGGTCATTCCCGAAGCGATGGAAAGCTCCAGAGCCTGAACCCGGTCGGGAGATCGAAGTAAAAGGTGGGGGTCATCCCACCTTTAATCTTTATGCCACCATCCCGCAAAGGGTTCACGTCGCTGTCCGCTTACACGAACCGCTGGTATGGAGAAAATCCGCTAAGTATCCCCACGTTAGGAATTGGCGCTACCCACAGAGCCGCGCCGAGGCAGACCCCAGCAGTGCACCGCCCAAAAACCATCCCCGAAATTTCTATCGTGGGCGCTCATAGAAACCTGCCCTCGCTACTGCAACTTTGCCCGCTGGGTTACGAGCACCCCCAGCAGGATGACTGCTCCAGCCATCAGATCTACCCAGGTCAGGGTCTCGCCCAACAACAGCACCCCCGCCGTAACCCCTACCAAAGGCGTCAGGTACTGGAAAGGCGCGACCCGCACCGGCCCCAGTAGCTGTACAGCCCTAATCCAGGTCAGGAATGCCAGCACCAGCGCGAACACCGCCGAGGCCGTAATGCCCAGCAATACCAGCGGCGAAAGCGTGTCGCTGTCAAGACGGGCGGTCTCGGGCAGATGCCACAGCCAGTAAGGCAGCATGCCGACAATGAAGCCGGCCCCGGTCCAGGTTAGGAGTCGGTAGCGCTCGCCAAACCACCTCGAGGCCACCGTGTAAAATGCCCAGACCACGGCTGCCCCCAGGCTGAAGAATACGCCCAGAAGCTCGACTCGCCCCTCTCCACCCCAACTCAGCCCCACTACCCCTAAGAACGACAGGGCGAACCCCACATAACCTAGCAACGAAAGCCGCTCCCGCAACCACCACGCGCTAATCAGGGCCACCCAGACCGGGCCAGTGGCGCTGATGATGGTGTTGTACGAAGCCGAGAGGCGCGGCACCGCCTCCAAAAACAAGCTCTGATAGGCCACATTTCCCAATATCCCGATACCCCCCACCATCAGCCAGTCGCGCCAGGTTAGCCGTTCCCGAAAGCGCCACAGCAATAGAAAAATTGCCCCCGCCAGGAGGGTGCGCAGGCTGTTCATGGCATGGGGAGGCAACTGCGCCACCAGCACCTTCATCAGCGCGAAATTGAGGCCCCAGGCCAGAACCGAGTAGAGGGGGAACAGGTAGGGACTCATGCGGGAAAGAGGGCAGGGGCAAGAAAAAGCAGAGACGGTTCGTGGTTTGAAGCTTGTCAGGTCTATGAGGCCCATTCACACCGCAGCAGGCACCGTACTCAAAGATAAACCAGGCCGGATTGCAGTGACCAACCTGCTGTGGAATTACCTGGCCGTTGGGGCTCTACGTCGCTTCACAAATAGGTCTTGAACCAGTCCAGATAGGCACTCAGCCGGGCAATGCGGCGATCCGGGCGACCGGCCCGGCTCAGCTCATGTCCCTCTTCGGGGCAGCGGAAAAACCGAGTAGGAACCCCTTTTTGTAGCAAGACGGTATACCAGGTTTCGCCCTGGTCTATGGGGCAGCGGTGGTCTTGTTCGGAGTGCACGACCAGCGTAGGGGTTTGCACCATATGGGCTAGCGAGAGCGGGCTTTTCTGCCAGAGTACCTCTGGATTCTCCCAGGGCCTGGCCCCCAGCTGGAGGTAGGTAAAGCGCGGCCCAATGTCGGAGGCGCCATAAAAGCTCGTCCAGTTGCAAATACTGCGGTCGGTGACAGCAGCCTTGAAGCGTTCGGGGTGATTGGCGGTGAGCCAGTTGGTCATGAAGCCCCCATACGAACCCCCCGCCACCGCAACCCGGCCAGCATCGAGAGAGAACTGGGCCAGCACATGATCCAGGAAGCCCAGCAGGTCATCCTCGTCAATATCTCCCCAACGCTTGCCCAGCTCCATATAGTCCTGCCCATAACCCGTCGAGCCCCTGGGATTGCAGTAGGCCAGCGCAAAACCTGCGGCACGGAAGAATTGAAGCTGAAGCATCAGGGCATTGCCAAATGCGGTATGGGGGCCCCCGTGAATATACAGGATCACCGGATGGGGGCCTTTCCCCTCCGGCAACAACACCTAGCCCTGCACGCTATGGCCTTCGGGTGCGGAATAGCGCACCTCTTGCGGGGTGGGCAGTTTCGGCAGCACCTCAGCATTGGGGTCGAAGAGCACCTCCCCCCGGCGGGTTAGACAAGCGCCACGGGTAAAGTCTTCTGAAAGGGTGTAGAGGTCGTTGCCACAGAAGTTAAAGCCAAGAATGTTGAACTCCGCCGGGCTGAAGAACCTGGCCTGCCCCTCCAGCGTCACCGCCAGCAAGCGAGCCACCCCCTGATGTGTGACCACCACGTACACGCGCCCGTCTGGCCCAACTCGAGGGGTTTGTATCCCGGTGCCGATACGCACATCCGAGTTAACCGAGTTGAGGAAAGAACCCTCTGCCAGCAGGCGGATACTTCCGTCTAGCCCTCGGTAATAGAGCTTCGACTCCGTACCACCCCCGTGTTCCCAGGCATGGGCCAGGTAGACCAGTCCGCCATCGGGGGTGGGCTCGAGGCCAGCAATTGGTCCAACACCTCCGAACAGTTCGTCCATCTGCCCATCCAGACCCACGTGATAGGCCCGCTGGATCCAGCCCCAACGCTCCTGGGGCGAGCTCGAGGCCGTCAAATACAGCCCGTTCCCTGCGGCATTCCAGACCACTTCTTCGACATCCTGTGCAAGCCTGACCAGGGCCCTGGTCTGCCCGCTTTCCCACAGCCAGACTTCCCTGGGCACTCCAGGCAACAAGCCCCTGGCATCGAATTTCACCGGCCAGGTCTCGTAGATTCGGGGTTCGTCGGGTTTGGGAGACTCATACTCGCCCCGGGTCAGCATGGCGATTCGACGGCCATCGGGACTGACCCTGTAGCCTTCTACCCCGGCCTTGAACTGCGTAATTTGCTCGGGTTCGCCTCCACTCAGGGGCAGGCGATAGAGTTGTGGGGTCTTGTCCACCTTGCGGGTGAAATAGATATAGTTTCCGTGCCAGAACGGTGATTTAGCTTCGGCCTGGGTCAAGAACTTGAGCCCCCCATCCCATAGGGCCAGGCGGGAGCGGTAGCGGGGTGGCTCTTTCTCGGGCCGCTCGACGTCGGTGTAGACAAAAAGTGGCTTACCGTCAGGGCCTTCGGTCAGGTCAGACAAAAAACGAAGCTGATAGAGGAGGTTCGGTTCCACCCCCCTACTCTACCTGACCAGCGGGTCAGTCGGGCAAAACCTGTGCGTTCGTGTCCACTCTCACCGTCACTACCCGCTGTCACTTCAACCGACCTGAGGCTAGCACCCTGCGACCTACGACATTTTTGTGGTGTGCGTCCCAACCAGATACCGGATCACCCTCGTTTTAGCGCTGCTGCAAAGTCAGGGTGTAGGTATACGTGCGGCTCTGATTCGGGGCCAGGGTGAAACGGATGCGATAGCCCTCGGGGATGCGCTCGAGGCCCTCCCCTTCCAGCGCAAAGGGTTGTGGCATCATCTCCTGGATTTCAACTTCCACCGGATAGGATCTGGGGTTGCGCACGCTGGTGGTCACGCGGAAGCGATTGCGGGCCTGTTGTTCAACCTGCCGCGTGGCCCGGCCCTCGGGGTCGGGGCCGAGCATTAAGTTGACATTGTTGCCCCTGGCTGTGTCGCCGACACCGGCTTGCCCCACAAACACCCCCTGCTCGCGGATGCTCACCACACCGGCGGCCAGGTTTTCCGGGGCGACAAAACGAAAACCCCGTACAAAAGCGAGTTCACGCTCGGTGCTAAAACCCATCTGCAAACGCCAGAGGTAGGTGGGCTGCACCCGGGTACGGATAAAGGGTAGTTCGGTCAAACCGGGCTCGAGCGTCACCTCGCCCGGCAAGCGGTAGCGGTAAGTGCCTGCCACTTCCCCAACAAATTCCGCCTCCGCCACGTCTGCTGCGGCTGGCGCGGCTTGCAGCATCCGGGTTTCGGGGCGGGGAGGCGGCAGATTGAACCCTCCCTCCAGCAAGGGCACACTTCCGGCCACCAGTTCGGTTCGGCCCAGCCGCACAGGACGGCCCAGTCCATTGGTCAGGGTGGCCCAGCCGGTCAGCTCCCCGTCTTCCAACGTATGGCGCAAACTCCAGGTCAGACCCCGGGTCAAGTAGGCCAGCGTACCGGCCCCTCCCCCCTGGTAGCGGAAGATAATCCTGGGTTCAGGAGCTGCACGGAATCCACTGGGGTCTGGAAAGGCAACCGTTCCTGGCAGTCCCACCAGATACCGTTCTTCGTAGCGGTATAGATTCCGCTCCGCACTCACCAGGGTCGCCTTGCGCCACTGGCCTTCCCAGTAAAACTGCACTTCCTTGCCCACATAGGCGGTCAGGGGATTCTGCTGGGCAGCCACCTGTACGCGGCGAGACTGTTCGGTTACCCCAATCAGACGCAGGGTTCCAGGCACCAGACTCTGAAACAAGGTTTCGCCCGGCTCCCACGTCCATTCGTTTTGCGGCAGCGTTTGCGGTTGCCTTAGTTCCGCAAAACCACGATAAATAACCGAATCCTGCGCTTGAACTCCACCCAAAAACACAACCATCCATAACCAAAACTGCTGTCGCATGGGTTTAGTAAATCACTCTGCATTCTGCACAGGGTGAGAGGGTACTTATCAAACTTTGAAATTACCGCTGGAAGTTCTTTTCCAGTTCGACTTCGTAGCGCCGTTTTGATTATGTATCTCGAGGTTAGGAATTTGCGATACGCACCGGGGCCGGGCAACGGAGCCGCGCCGAAGCAACCCCAAAATTGCATAAGACCATCCTCCAACCCGGAGACCCCAGGGCTCTCTTTTGGAATCCTGGAGCACCCCCCTCCCAGACGGTCGGCGAAAAAAGCGTCTCCCTTCGGTCGGGTTCCGAATCTGGGATAACCATGCCATAACCGAAATCTCTATGGTGGGCGCACTTAGACACCCTGGTGGGTTTGCCGATTTTACGAACAAAGACCTGAATCAGTTCAAGCCGGGGATGTCGTCGCGAATACAGGCCTTGAAGTGTCCGGGGGAAACTTCTTTT
>NZ_CALMCQ010000393.1 GCF_937863175.1 uncultured Meiothermus sp.
CCGCGTCCAGCCCGACCGTACGGTTACAGCGAAAAGCTGCACCCATGACCCCACCCCGCATCCCAGCAGGTTGGGCTCTACATCGCTGTGCATCTTCCTTAAAGGCGACCTTAATCCAGCCCACCACAATCCTCTCAGAAAAGCAGGGGTAGACTTTAGGGATGAGATTTTTGGGGGTTTCCTTTTTATTGCTGTTGCTGGCGGGTTGTGCACCTCAGCCTGGGGTTAGCGATAGCCAGCGCAGGGAGTGGGGCTTGCAGCCCATCATCAGCGGCTTCGCGCCGGATCGGGGCGAGGGCGGCAGGTACAGGCTGCGCGAACGGGTTTTTTTTAGCTTTACCCTCAGCCAGCCGGGCTACGTGACCCTGGTGACCATGGACTCTGACACCACCACCGTGGTCCTCGAGCGCAACGTACAACTGCTTGCGGGCCGCCACACCTTCCCACTGGCCACCGACCGCAACGCCCAGGGCCAGGCCACCTACCTGGTAGTGCCGCCTCTGGGGCCTTCGCGCTTCCGGCTTTTGTATACCAGTACGCCCGCCACCAACCGGGAGTTGTTCAGGGGCAGACTGAGCAACGAGGAGTTCAACCGGCACACCCAGGCTCACCTCGGTGCAGCCCAGGTGCGCGATGTGGCCGAGACCTCGATGGAGGCGGTGCAATGACGCGCTGGCTCATGATCCTGCTGGCTGGGGCTTTGGGGCTGGCTGCCTGTTCCCCACCCGCCCCGCAAACCCAGGTCTGCACCCCGGTGACCGATCAGGGAACCGTGACCGGGAGCCTTACACCGGTGACTTCACTCAGGGTGCTGGATCCTGACAAAACCGAGGTAACTCCCAGCCAGGTAGTGGTGACGGACAGCAGTTTTAGCGCGAACACGGGCGATGTGCTGGTGAGCAACTGCAACGATGGTCTTTTGCGAAGGGTAACCGGGGTCTCGACCCAGTTTGTAGGCGGCAGTGGGGTTTCCAGCCAGGCGGTGCGAAAGGTCTACATCCAGACCGAGAACGCTGCCCTCGAGGACGCCATTGCCTCGGGCGAGGTGAACCTCGAGACCAGCCTGACCATCGGCGAGGCCACCCTGGTTCAGGCTCTGGATGGGGTCAGTGTGCAAAACTTCACCGGGCGAATCAACCTGACCAACGTGCGGTTCGATATCCCTGGTGTGCCCGGGGCCAGCATCGCCCTCAACGGCTTTATCGAACAGACCCTCCGGCCCAACTTCAACCTCAGGTTCAGCAGCGGCAGCGTGGAGCTTTTCCGGGCCGGCATGAGCGGCACCCTCCGGTCTCAAATTACCGCCACCGTTCAGGCCAACGCCTCCTACAGCCCTTTCAACGTGACGCGCGAGCTGGCTTCCTGGAACATCAAACGGGTCTTTCTGGTGGGCAGTGTGCCGGTGGTGGTGGTGGTGCAGCCCAGGCTGATTGCAGGTGTGAGCAGCGCGGCCAGCGGCAAGGTTACGGTGGAGGTAGGTATCGCCCCCACCTTCACGACCAACGTCCAGCTCGATTACAACCGCACCCGGCCAGTCCAGGAGCGCTGGCAGAACACCTTCACGGCCAATTTTGCCGTCAACCCCACCTTCAACTACTCGGTTCCGGTACAGGGTTCGGGGAATGCCTTTGCCGGGTTGGCGATGGACATCAAGTTTTATGGTCTGGCAGGGCCGAGCCTCGAGGCCAAGCCCTTCATCGCCCTGACCCTGAACGGCAACAACGGCTCGGCTGGCCTCGAGACCGGCATCAATGGCCGAAGCAGGGTGGAAGCAGGGTTCAGGGTGCTGGGCAGGGGGCTCGAGACCAGCTACGATGGACCTACCATTAAACAGGCCCGCAGTTTTAGCTGCCAGGCTCCCAGCACCTGCACGGCGAACTGAGGTCGAGGGTCAGAAATCGCTTATAGCCCAATAGGGGATAGCCGCGTGAGGCACAACAACCCCGGTGCAGCGATGCTACTGCGTGAGCCTGCTATGTTGCGCTTTGCCCCCAGAACCCCGAAAATACCCGGGTGTTCGAGTTTGCCATCACCGCCGAGTCCGGCAGAGCCCGCACGGGGCTTTTTCAGACTCCTCACGGCGCGGTACAAACCCCGCTGTTCATGCCGGTAGGAACCCAGGGCAGCGTTAAGGGAATTTCGCCACCTGAACTGATCGCCACTGGTTCACAGATAATCCTGGGCAATACCTACCATCTGCTGTTGCGCCCCGGCCCCGAACGGGTGCGGGCCCTGGGTGGGCTGCACAAGTTTGCCGCCTACCAGGGCCCCTGGCTTACCGACTCGGGCGGTTTTCAGGTGATGAGCCTGGGAGATCTGCGCAAAATCTCCGAGCAGGGCGTGACCTTCCGCAGTCACCTGAATGGCGACCTGATCGAGCTTTCCCCCGAAACCAGCGTTCAGACCCAGGAAGCCCTGGGGGCCGACATCGTCATGGCCTTCGACGAGTGTCCGCCCCACCCCACCGAACCCGCGTACCTGCAGGCTTCCATCGAGCGTACCCTGCGCTGGCTCGAGCGTTGTCTGCAAGCCAAAACCCGGCCCGACCAGGCGCTCTTTGCCATTGCGCAGGGGGGAGTTGACCTGAGACTCCGCCGCATCAGCGCCGAGGCCACCGTGGCCTTCGACACCCCTGGCTTCGCTATCGGAGGACTGGCGGTGGGTGAGTCGAAGGAGGGGATGTACCCAGCGGTTGAGCTTTCCACCCGAATCCTGCCCGAGCGCAAGCCACGCTACCTGATGGGCGTGGGCCACCCGGAAGACCTGGTGGCCTCGGTAGCGCTGGGAGTAGATATGTTTGACTGCGTCTACCCCACCCGAACCGGACGTTTTGGTTATGCCCTGACCCCCGAGGGTCGGCTGAACCTCAAGCTCAGCCGCTACCTCGACGACCCCCGTCCAATTGACCTCGAGTGCGACTGTTACGCCTGCACTCACTACAGTCGGGCCTATCTGAGCCACCTGGTGCGGGCTGAAGAGATGCTGGCCCCCCGCATGGTCTCGCTGCACAACCTGCGCTATCTGCACCGTCTGATGGAGGCAGCCCGAACCGCTATTGAAGCCAACAATTATGGCGAGTTTGCTCGAGATTTTGCCCTGAGGCGCTTCGGGCATGAAACTCCGCAATGGTTCACCAGGGCGCTATACGAGGGGGGGCACTGGAACTGAACGGGAGCAGAGGACGGTCAGGGGCAGTTGGTCATGGGCAATTGGACTGCAACCCAGTTCCCTTCCGCTTCCCTCGCCGGGGTCGTTTTCCTCCCTACCCCTCTCCTCATCTTCCCCTACCCTTCCCGGTAGAAGTGGCTATTCAGGTAGTAGTCGGTGTATAAAATCTTTACAAAGGCAATCAGCGGCACCACCAGCAAGGCTCCCAGAACTCCAAAGAGCGAAGCTGCAATCAGGACGCCTGCAATGCCGGTGACCGGGTGAACGCTGGTGGTATGGCGCATGATCAGGGGCCAGAGCACGCCCTGAATCTGATTACAGATCCACAAGGCCACCAGGACTGCAACCAGGGCCAGCCAACCCAGCGGCAGGGCCAGCAGGATCGCGGGCACCGAAGAGATAATCACACCAATTACAGGTACAAAGCTGAACACGAAGGCCAGGAATCCCAGCGACATGGCCTGGGCAAAGGTATCTGCCCCAAACCCTTGAAAAAACCCAAAGGCCACATACATCGCCAGGGTGATCATCAGGCCGTTGGCCAGGGCACCTAAAAGCGTGCCCCGCACATAGCCTCCAAAAGCAGTATCGGCTTTATGGAACAGTTCAGCGGCCCTGGGCTGATAGGGCCTGGGGATGACCTTGAACATATTGGCCCCGATGTTGGGCAGGTCGTAGAGCAGATAGATTGAGATGGTGATAACGGTCAGCAACTGGAACACGCCACCCAGCAGTCCGGTAAAGAACCCCAGCAGGTTGCCGCCCTGGGCCAGCAGGGTTTGCAGGGCCCTCAACAGGGTCTGGGTGAAGGCCTGCACCAGGGCCTGAAGGTTGTCGGTGGCCTGGGTCAGGGCTTCACGCAAAAACGGGGGGAGGTCAACCCGCCCTATCTCGTCGGGCAAGCCCTGCACCCAGCCGATGAGGGGGTGCAGTATTTGGGGCAGGTTGTTTACAAAGCGGGTCAGTTGCCCGGTCATGCTGGCCAGCATCACCGTTGCCAGCCCTAAAAAGAGGAGCATTCCCACAAATACCGCCACCACGCCCAGGGCCCTTGTTAGTCGGCGGTGTTCAAACCAGCGAACCACGGGACTTGCAACATAGGAAAACACAAACGCAATCGCCACGGTGGTGATGGCTGTGCGGGCACCCTCCATGACCCAAATGAGCGCCCACAACCCCAAAAGTGCCAGAGCGATGTAGGCGGCAGCCCGCAGCCAGTAGTTCTGCCAGACCAGTCCAAACGTTGCGCGCATACTGCCTATTATGGCCGGCCTCCCCCACCCCGGGTCTGGGGTCAGACCCAGTGGAAGATGGATGGGCGGTGCGAATCAGGCTCGAGGTCAACCTTCTTTGTAGAATTTGCTGGTCAGGTAAAACTCCGTGTAAATCGCCTTGAAGAAGGCCATCAGCGGGACGGCCAGCAGAGCGCCAATCAGGCCATAGAGGCTAGAACCCACCAGAATAGCCCCTATCACGCTTACCGGGTGCAGGCTGGTGGCTCGTCCCAGAATGCGCGGGCTGAGAAGATGGGCTTCCACCTGGTTGGCAAAAACCACCACCCCCAGTACCGCCAGCACCTGCGGCCAGCCTACCGTGAGCGCCAGCAGCAATGCTGGAATGGTGGAAATAATTACGCCAGCATAAGGAATCAGGTTGAACACCGTTGCCAGGAAGCCCAGAGAGCCAGCCAGGGGCACCCCAAAAATCCATAACCCCACTGCCACGATCAGGCCCACCGCAATCGCTACCAGCAACTGTCCCCGCAGGTATCCGCCCACTGCCCGATCCAGCTTGCCCGCAATATCCCCCACCAGGGGTTGGTAGGGCAGTGGAACCGCCTTAAAAATGGTCTTGGAGATCTTGGGCATATCGTAGAGCAGGTAAATCGAGATGATCAGGGCCGCAAACAACTGAAGCGCTCCACCCACCAGGAAGGCAAAAAATCCCACCAGGTTACCGCCTTGGGCCAGCAGGGTTCGCAGGGCATTGAGCAGGATCTGCATAAAGTCCTGCAATAGGGTTTGCAGGCTTTGAATGGCCTGAGCAAAGACACCCTCGAGGGCCGGGGGAATTTCAAACTGTCCGATACGGGTGGGCAGGTTCTCGATCCAGGTTAGGAGTGGGGCCAGAATACGGGGTAGATCGGTAGCAAAAAGGGCAAGCGCATAGGCCATATCGGCAATCAGGAATGAGGCCAGTCCGAGTAGAAGCATTAGCCCTAAATAGACCAGCAACACCGCAAAAAAGCGGGGGACTTTGCGGGACTCGAGGGCCCGTACCACTGGGGAGGTAATGTAGGCAAATACAAAGGCCAGTATCAGTGTAACAATTGCACCTCTGGCCCCTCCAAATACAAAGCCAGCCAGAGCGATCAGCAGGTAGGTCAGAACCGCATACACTGCGATTCGCACCCACAACAGCTTCCAGATTTCAGCAACATCCCGGCGCATGGGGACTACGATACCGCAGGATTGAACGAAAGGTCTTGGTTTCCCCCTGACTCGCTTCAGGGCAGTCCGAACTCGAGCTTCCCCCTGGCCCGCACCGCCTCGGGTGCCAGGCCCTGGCCAAAGTACTGGTCCTTGTCGGGCTCACCGTCCCACAGCTCAAACAACAGCCGCGCCCCTTCGCTGGTGCCCCGTAACGCCGACCCGGTGCCACTGTTGCCCACCCGCCCAATCCACTGACCCTTCATCACCTTGCTGCCGGGCCGCAGGCCCGGGGCAATTCCAGCAAGATGGGCATATACGGTCGTGAAGCCGTCGGGGTGGCGGATCCAGACTTCACGTCCACGCAGCCTGTCCATCTGCTCAGGACTGGCCCCACTGGCAACCGCCCGAATTAAGGCATCAAACTCTGGGCGGGTCATCTCCTGGTGGTTGATCTCGGCCTTGACAATCTCGCCCCCGGCTGCCGCCACCACGCCCATCCCAAAGCGTACTGGCACACAAGCATCGTCACCGGCAAAAACAAAGCCGGGGTTGGTTCCCTTGCGGTATTCGCGGGGCGCTCCGGGCAGGTTGCTGTCAGTTCTGGGCAGACAGGCCCCCGGCAGGGGCAGCCCAAAGCCCTCGGGGCCTTTTTGCAGTTCTTGCTCGAGCCTGGCAATTTCCGACTGCAAGCCCGCCACCTGCCGACGGGTGCTGGATAGCTGGGCGCTCTGCCACAGCGCCACCAGCGTCACCAGAGCCAGCACAATCCAGCCGGGTTTGATCGGCATGGTTTTATTCTATGCTATATAAAAACAGGGACACAGCTAGGCTTTTATCATATGCGGTATGGACGAGGCGAAAGGCATACCCAGCCCGA
>NZ_CALMCQ010000394.1 GCF_937863175.1 uncultured Meiothermus sp.
GCTCTTCCGATCTGTACCGGCCCGCTATTGGAACCCAAACCCTGGAAATTCCAGCGGGCCTGATTGACCCTGGCGAAACTCCCGAAGTTGCCGCCAGGCGAGAACTTGCCGAGGAGGCCCAACTTGCGGGGAAGCTCGAGTACCTGGCCGGCTTCTACCTATCGCCGGGCTTCTGCGACGAGAAGCTGCATGTATTTCGCGCCACTAACCTGCAAGCAGCCCACGCCGAACCCGATGCCGACGAAGAAATCGCCATCGAGTGGCACGACCCACGGCAGGTTCTGCTCGAGGCCAGGGATGGCAAGGTAGAAATATCCGCCTCTGCTATGGCGGGGATTCTGTTTTATCTCAGTGGGAGGGCTTTGGAGGCCGGGGTTACGGTTTCCGATTAGAACCCAGGCCGAATCCTTTCACCGAGTGCTCGGTTTCACTTTTGCCCGCTAATCCTGTCTATGCTTTTGCTGAACGACCCTTCCGACGCACCTGCTGGCCCCAAGGTGGTGGCAATTGGCAGCTTTGATGGGCTGCACCTGGGGCACCAACACCTGATTCGCCGCGCACAGAGCGAGGCCAGGAGCCGCCATATCCCTCTGCTGGTCTACACCTTCGACCCCCCCAGCAAGGTTTTTATGAAACGGGAGGGCTTTCTGACCGATCTGTCGGAGAAACTCGAGCTCTTGCGCGGCCTGGGGGTGGAAATTGCTCTGATTGTACCCTTCAACGAAGCCTTCTCCAGGCGAACCAAGGGCGAGTTTCTAAGCGACCTCCGCACCCTGGAAGCCCAGCATATATTTGTGGGGGAAGACTTCCGCTTTGGACAGGGGAGGGCTGGTGGGCTCGAGGATCTGAACGCAGTGGCTCCCACCCATATCCTGCCCCTGCTCGAATTGAATGGTGGGCCGGTCAAGTCCAGCCGTATCCGTGAACTGCTGCACGAGGGGGAGGTAGACGGGGCCAGGCTGCTCCTGGGAAGGGCTTATGTTGCCCGAGGTATTGTGCAGGAGGGGGACAAGCTGGGGCGGCAGTTGGGTTTTCCCACCGCCAATATCGAAGTAGCCCCCCTCAAAATCCTGCCGATGGGGGTGTTTGTAGTGCGGGTGCAGACCTCGCAGGGAAAGTTTGGCGGGATGGCCAATGTTGGCTACCGCCCTACGGTCGCGGGCCGAACCCTGCGCCTCGAGGTACACCTGTTTGGCTTTGCGGGCGACTTATACGGCCAGGAGCTCAGCGTGGAATTCCTTACCAGGCTGCGCGGTGAGAGAAAATTTGACAGCCTGGAAGCCCTGAAAGCCCAATTGGCACAAGATGCCGAGTCCGCCCGTAAGGTTCTGGGGATTTAGCTGGGGTTCGTCGGAGTTGAGGGCAGCCCGCCTGGGGAGGCTCGCTGAACCTGGTCACCTACACTCCCCCGACTTTTCGGTACTTGACCTTCGATTTTTGAGCGACCCGAGACCCGTGACCGCTACTGGGGGATGTCCTCCGCCGTCATAAACCGGGGCTTCACCCAGCGCACCTCCTCGAAGGTGCCGTTGTAGCGCAGGATAGCCGCGATTCTGGCCCTCGAGTACACCTGGTACGGCTTCTTGGGGATGAAGGCGGTCACGATGTCTACCCAGCGGGCCTCGCGGTACTCGAGCACCACATGCAGCGGCAGCCTGAGTTGCGGCGGGAAGACCATGTAGCCCAGCACCAGCATGCGCTGGTCTTCGGGGTAAACGGCCATCTCGCGGCCCCACTCCACGGCTCGCACCACATCGTTCTCGATAAAGCCTTCTTGCAGCATGTGCTTGGCCACATGGGGGCCTGTACGGTAGCGGCCTTCGCGCAGATAAGGGAGGAGTTCGGCGAGCCTTCGAATACGTGGTCGTTTGAGCATAAATCCCCCCTGTCTAAACTTCTATCCACCCGCCCTCTTACCGCTGGGGGAGAGAGTGGCGACACCCCAGCTATCGAAAAGGCGGAGCCCTCCTTCATGGCATCTGCTGTTTCCAGGACGTCGCCGGGTGAAGGGGCTGAAACGAGAGCAGAGAAGCATAGGTTAAAAGCCTGCCCTTATCAATTTATCCCCACGCTCTGAAGGAGGTGGGGACTGGTGCCGTGCCTCAAAGAACTCCAAAAAGCGGTCGGAGTTCCATTTCCTGATTATAGGGAGTATCTGGACAAATCATGTGGGCTTTTCACCGCAATTGCCGCACCGTAGACTCTGGCCGCCCCGGCCTCGAGCAGGGCTTTTCGAGCGCGTTCGAAGGTTGTCCCGGTGGTCACAACGTCGTCTACCAGCAGCCAGATTCCTTTCACCCGGCTGGCAGGCCGGAAAGTGGCGTGGGAGAGTTGCAACCGCCGGAGCAGGGTTTTCTCGGTTTGAGATTTGTCCAGGGCTGTGCGGGAGAGTACGCTCTTATACGGGATGCCCAGCTCGCTGGCGGCTGCCTGGGCCAGCAGTTCGGCCTGGTTGTAGCCCCGTGTTATTTTGCGTTGCAGCAGGGTCGGCACGGCGGTCACGCCGTCCAGGCCCCACTCGGCCTGCCGTACCCCGAGAGCCATTTTCTGGCCCAGCAGCAGGGCCAGGCTGCGTTGCCCCCGGTATTTGATGGCGCGCGAAAGATTGCCGAAACGCTGGTAAGTACCCAGATAGATGAAACCCGGCACGTGCCTTGGAACCAGCGCCCCCTGACATTCAAAGCAGAGCGTGGGCTGCCTTAGTGGTTTGCCGCAACCCGGACAAGTTGTACCTGTGAGTTGTTCCCACCAGCCCCTCAGTGAGGTCATGCTTCACCCGATTCCCAGCGCGGCCCGCAGCGATTCATCGAAGGGCGGGTAGAGCACGCCTTTCTCGGTCACAATGCCGGTAACCAGGTGATGGGGGGTCACGTCAAAGCCCGGATGCGCCGCCGGGAAACCCTCGGGTGCGATGGGCTGCCCCCGAATTACGGTTACTTCCTGGGCCGAGCGCTGCTCGATAGGGATGCCAGCCCCGCTTTCCAGTCTGGGGTCTACCGAGGTGAGGGGCAGCGCAGGGTAGAAAGGAATCCCGTGGTACTGAGCCAGAATCGCCAGGCCGTAGGTACCGATCTTGTTGGCGAAGTCGCCGTTCAGGGCCATACGATCAGTGCCCAGGATCACCGTGTCCACCTGGCTTTTGTTCATGAAGTATGCAGCCATATTGTCCGAGATTAGCGTTGCGGGAACCCCGGCCTTTTGCAGCTCGTAGGCGGTGAGGCGGGCGCCTTGCAGGTAGGGGCGGGTCTCGTCCACCCAGACCTGGCTCACCCGGCCCTGGCGGTGGGCCTCGATGATGGCTCCCAGCGCGGTTCCGTACCCCCCGGTCGCCAGCGGCCCGGTGTTGCAGTGGGTCATCACCTGGCCCCTTAGCACCCTGGCCCCGTGCTGGCTGATGGCTTTTTCGGTCACTTCGACCTCATCCCAGATGGCCCGCGCTTCGTGTAGCGAGCCTTCCAGGCTGCCCCAGTGCGGCCTCATGCGATCCAGTGCATAGAACAGATTTACCGCTGTGGGACGGCTCTCGCGCAGCGCTTCGTCGGCCTGCGCCAGGTTCTCGCCCGCCAGATGGGCCAGCACCATCCCGTAGGCTGCCGTGACCCCAATGGCGGGCGCCCCGCGCACTACCATCTCCCGAATCCCCCTGGCGGCCTGGTGGGCGTTCTGGCAGGGAACCCAGACCTCTTCGAAGGGCAGCTTGCGCTGATCCAGAAGCCAGAAGGCGTTTTC
>NZ_CALMCQ010000395.1 GCF_937863175.1 uncultured Meiothermus sp.
TCCCTGAAATGCCCTGCATTTATTTCTTCCGGCAAGTTTCGGTTGGTTGCTGCAATGATACGAACATTTACAGATGTCGGTTTGGTTTCACCTATTTTGATATATTCTCCGGTTTCTAATACTCGAAGCAACTTGGCTTGCAATTCTATCGCCATTTCTCCGATTTCATCTAAAAATATCGTTCCGTTGTGAGCCTCTTCGTGCACTGCAAACTCCTAACCAGGAAATCCTTTGCAGCAAGCTCTCGAGGGAACCGCCCGTTTGATCAGTTTTGGGGAACATCGCTTTGTTTGATGGATGCAGGAGAACGGCACCATGCTCGGCCTGCCTTCGGGTAATGCGACAATGCGCGAGCCACGACAGGAGGTTGGCTTCCAGGGTTTGTCCTCTTCAAAATGGTGCGGCTTATCTGCTGGGGGGCTGCAACGCAGACAGCCCTGCCCAGGCTCGAGTAGAGTGCAGCGCCACCACCAGCCAGAACCCCAGCAAAGCCAGTAGCAAAATCCAGGCAAACAGGGCCAGCATGGCCGACTCCCAGGCTCTGCCCAGGGCCAGGGTCGCAAGGGTGAAGGCCCCCAGGGGAAAGATGAATCCCCACCAGCCAGGGGCAAAGTGGAACGCGGCTCGGCGCTCCTTTACCAGCAGGGTATCCAGCAAGACCAGCAGGCTCAGCACAAACCACCAGCCACCCAGGCCCCATAGGGTCACACCCAGCACCGGCAGGGCCGTGAGCCAGCTTTCGGAGATCAAACCTGCTGCGGCGCCCCCCTCGAGCCAGCGCCAGGGGGCCAGAATAGCCAGCCCCACCGGGGCCAGCCCAATCCAGAGGGAGGGCAGGAGGTGGGGGGTGAGCCGCCCATACCCATACAAGCGCTGTAATAAGGTGGTCAGCACGAAGACGAACAGCAAGAGCCCCACCCCCAGGAACAGGCCGTTCCACAGCCACACTTCCTTCTGCCAGGCGGCAGGAAAGCTGGGCAGCAGTAGTCCGCCCACCAGCGGTACCAGGAGGGCCGAGACCGGCGGGATAAACCAGGCGCCGCTGGCCTGCTCGAGGGGCAGCTCGAGACGATTGAAGACCACAAAGGCCACCAGTATCCCCAGTACAAAAATCAAGGGCGCACCCACCAGGTATAAGCCTTGAGCCAGAGCAGTCGCTGTGGTCTCTCCCCACAAAGCGGGCCCCACCTGCCAGGAAGCAAAGGCTGCCACCAGCAGGGCAATGGGCAGGGTGGGCAGCATCTGTGAGAGCAAGGGATGGTGCAGGTCTCTGGCTACCGCCTGGGGAAACCGGACGGCCTTGACCAGCCAGACCGCCAACAAACCCACCAGCATGAGCAGGGTCAGTACATAAACCAACAGGCCCAGGGGCTTGAGCCAGCCCAACTGCTGGCCAAACTGCCACAAGGCCACCGCCACCACTCCCGTGCCCATCACCGAGGTAAACCAGGCCGGGTTGAAGAACTGCACACTGGGGCGGGGTTGTGCTAACGATGCGCTTTCCATACAAACATCTCCAAAAGAGCAGTCAGGGGAGGGATAATCTCGAGAATGGCCTCCATGGACTACCCCACCGCCTCGGGCGCATGCTCGGCCAGGTAGCGCTCGGCCATCA
>NZ_CALMCQ010000396.1 GCF_937863175.1 uncultured Meiothermus sp.
ATGCACAGGCGCAAGGTTTTGTCGGGCTCGCCCAGCACCCCCCGCACGGCCTGGGCTGCCACAATTGCTGCAGCCAGCCCCCCCTTCATGTCGCAGGCCCCGCGCCCGTAGATTTTGCCGCCCACAATCCGAGCTTCGTAGGGGGGCATCGTCCACTGTTCTGGATTGCCGTGCGTAACCACATCGGTATGGCCCTCCAGAATCAGTCCTCCAGGACCTTGCCCCAGGTCGGCAATCAGATTCGGGCGACCCGGAGCAACCTCTTGCACGGTGGTTGTGAAACCACGCGCTTTTAAATAAGGCTCGAGAAAATCTACCACCGGCTGCTCCCCAGGCCCAGGGAAGTAGCTTGGAATACGGACCAGTTCCTGGGTCAGGTGAACCAGCTCATCGGTGTCAACGGCTTGGGCTGCCTGGAGGGCAAGGTTGTTTTTGTCCATGGTTCTTCCTGTAGGGCAGAACGGGCAACCATACGAGGTCGCCCTTAACGCCTATTTTTCGTACAGGTCGCGGTAGGAAACCAATCCACCTACCGAATACGCATGCAACACCCCATGTACCAGGGCTCGAGCAAATACATCGGCGGCCACGGCGCCCATGCGGCTGAGTTCGGCAGGGCCTTCAATCTCCACTTCACCCGTAGCAAGACAAAAGATCACGTCGCCATCGAACATGGTGTGGGCCGGGAACACTGCCCTGGCGATGCCGTCGTGGGCCATCTGGGCTATCTTTTGGGCCTGGGCTTTGGTCAGTCGGGCACTGGTCGCCACACAACCAATCACCGTATTGCTGCGAACAAAAGAATTGCTGAAGATGTCGGTGTAGTCGGGTGCCGCAAGGGATTGGGGTGTATGCCTGAGCTTGAACTCGCCATTTTGTTCTAAGAACCGTGCGTAGATTTCCCCCGACACAGGGTCGTGGGCACGTCCATGGGCATTGGCCGCAACGATGGCCCCCACCATCACCCCACCCGGCATGGCCAGGCTGGCCGTTCCCGTTCCCCCTTTCAGCCCGCCATTTCGGGCACCCGTGCCCACCCCTACCACCCCTTGCTCCACTGGGCCGCTCTTCAGGTTCTGGGCAGCCAAGTAGCCGTACTCGGCACTGGGACGCACGGTGGAGCTGCCGACCAGCAGGTCGAAAATCACTGCGGCGGGCACGATGGGCACTAGGGCCTGGGTAGTCTCGTTGCCCACAGGGTAGCCCTTGTTGTGTTCCTCGAGCCAGTGCATTACGCCTGAAACAGCCTCGAGGCCATAGGCACTCCCGCCCGAGAGCACAATGGCCTGCACCTTCTCGACCAGATTAACTGGGTTCAGCAAATCGGTTTCACGCGTACCCGGCGCACTGCCGCGCACATCCACACCCGCCACCGCCCCATTTTCAGGAAAGACTACGGTGACACCAGTAAGGTTGTCTAAATCGGTAAAGTGGCCTACCTGGATACCAGGGACATCGGTGATTGAGTTGAAGGGGCCAGGTTTCATGAGCAAGGCTAGCATAACAAAAAGCAACGCCTCTCCAGGTTCTATCTAATTTTGAGGATGGATACTGCTCCGGTAGGCTGGTTTTCCACATGGATTCGGCCTGTGGAATGGCGGGATTTGCTATGGAGGGGCTTGTTTCGGGGTCTCCAGTGCATACTGACCCCTTACCAGATCGCTAGCCAGCCATCTGGCCGCAAATAATCGCTGTCGGTCTCCGGCTGAAGCCTGGACTTTCCAGCACAAAATACCATGGTGCGGGCCCTGCCGCATAAATTTGCAGGAGTGGCCCCTGAAACCACTCCTGCCAGGAGGCTAGACACGGTACTGTTGGCAACCGCGCTAGGAACGTGACGATGTTTTACTTGCTTCGAAGGTTCGTCCGTTGAAAAGACCCCCAGCTGAAGGGTCTCAACTTGGGAAGCTTAAGCTGCCCTTGGTTCACAATTAGACTGGTTTGCTCGTTGGCGCCGCAGGTTGTTCGGGTTGAATGGCAACACCTGGCTGGTGGACAACGTAGGAGCATTGCGCAGCAATTGTTCGGTTCGGGCCTGCTCGAGCAGTTCGGTCATATGCTGATCAACGACAGTTTTCAGCAATATGGGGTTGAGGTTCATAGTTCTTCTCCTATTGAGCTCGGGAATCTTTGAGTCCTGGGCCGAAAGGGGTAGGCCTTTTACCCGTAGCCGGACTGGAGTATTTGAAGGTCGGAGCAGCTTCCTGGCTGTTGAGGGCTTGTTCCACAGTCGCTTCCTGACGCAACCGATCGAGATGATCGTTTGCAGTAATGACCAAGAGTTCTGGATTAATCATCATAGCCAACCTCCTATATTTCTATATTATAGGAGATTGACTATATTGTCAATAGGCTATCACTTGGAGCGCAATACCAGATCCGATAGCCCGGCAATGGACTGCTGGATCGCCTCACTATTGACATGGTAGAACGACTTATTGCCATGCTTTTCCAGCGCAACCAGCCCGGCTTCTTTGAGCAGTTTCAGGTGCCCGCTGGCAGTAGGCTGGGTCACGCCCAGTTGAGCAGCCAGATCTCCCACTGTCAATACAAAGTTTTCGTAGCGCGCAATCAGGGTGAGCATCGTCAGCCGTGTGGGATCGCTCAAGGCTTTCATTTTGGGAGCTACTTCCTCCACCCGGGTTAACAGATTTTCGAACAAGTGCTCACTCTGAATGCCGTAACCGATGTAATGTGAATCGGCAAAATCGAAACTAAAGCCTCCACCCGCAGCGAAAAAAAGGGGAACAACCAGCAATTTGCCCTTCTCCAGCGAGGTCTGGATATGCTTTTGTGATGCCTCAAACTGGGTGAAGTGGTGAGCCGGGATGGCGTCTAGCACATTGCCGGTTTCACGGTATTTGTTCAAGAAAGCTTCACTGGCCCGCCTGGATTCAGCGTATCCTTCTTCCTTCCAGATGGGTTCCAGCACTTTCCAAAGTTGCTTGAGTAGGTTCAAATAGCGTTTGCGCGTATTGGGTTGTTTGAGGATAGCAGCCCGCTCGAGCATCCCTTCAAGGCTTTTTAGCTCATGTTCCCGCTTGCCCTTATCTTCATAGGCCTGAAACTTCTTGCGATAAGACTCTCCTTGCTTGATCAGACGCTCTGGAATTTTGCCAAATTCGGCAAATAGCCGATCTACACTATGATCTCGGGCATAGCCCAGATCCCCTACAATCATGAACAAATCCCCACCCGCCTCGGATCGCTGGTCTTCGGGCCAGAAAGTCCGAATGGCCTCGACCAAATCACCATGCTTGGTATAGAGGGTTTTTAGCCAAGGCAGTTCGCTGGCCCGTTGCGCACTATCGGGGCGGGTCAGGGCATAGCAGGCATAAGCCAGTTCCAATGTGGTCGAGGGCATCGCATCCACTTTGGGTATCTGCACATCAGGGGCACTAAAGGTTAGAATGTCAGAAACACTCATAGGCTATGGCCTATATTAGCAGATACCTTATCATTAATCATCTATATATGTCCCACGGGTCAGGCCCCAGCGGTCATACCGGACTCAAAAAGATCATCATCAAACTAAAGAGACCTCGAGGCGATCTTTTTGAATCCGGGAGCACCCCCCTCCCGGACGGTCGGCGAAAAA
>NZ_CALMCQ010000397.1 GCF_937863175.1 uncultured Meiothermus sp.
CCAACGGCCTTCTTCTACGGCCTCGCCGTTTTCTATACCTTCAACATGCTGCTCAACTGGTACTACTATGCCCGCAGGGGTGCAGAAAAACCTTGCTGAGAGATTTACATTACGGAGCCACTCTGCGCTGACCAAGCTTGTTCTGATGGGGTTTTGTGCCCCTGGAATAGAGCGGGTGCTCATTCTCAAACCTTGTCCTTCAAGGTAAGATGAACCGTACAAAAACTACGATCCCTGTACTGGCCCCTGCAGGCAGGCTGCGCTCTACAGTGTTCCAGGTGCGCCCTCTTTAGACATGTTCGATTAAGGTTCAGCAGTGGACGTTATCGGCTACCGGTTGCGCGGCTGGTTACCTGGCTCTGGAACCTGAAATTTATTTCTAAAGCGGAGATGCTACATGCTCCTCGCACTGAACATAAAAGAGGACGGGATGAAACCACCCCAAAGCCATAGAAAGCAAGGAGAAGGCCTATGAACACAACATCCAAGCATCCAGCAAGAAAAACCGTGACCCTGATCCCTGGAGATGGGGTGGGGCCGGAATGCGTTCGCGCTGCCCAGCGCATCATCGAGGCGACTGGTGTCGCCATTGTCTGGGAGGAGCGTCAGGCAGGTGCAAGCGTCTTCCGAGCAGGCACTGCCTCCGGCGTACCCCAGGAGACCATCGAGTCAATCCGCAACACCCGCGTTGTGCTAAAGGGGCCGCTCGAGACCCCCGTCGGCTTCGGCGAGAAAAGCGCCAACGTCACCCTCCGCAAACTCTTCGAGACCTACGGCAATATTCGACCCGTGCGCGAGCTACCGGGTGTGTCAACCCCATACAGCGGACGTGGCATTGACCTGGTGGTGGTTCGCGAGAACGTCGAAGACCTTTACGCGGGCATCGAGCACATGCAGACCCCCGGTGTGGCCCAGTGCCTTAAGCTCATCTCGTCCAAGGGCTGCGAGAAGATAGTCCGCCTCGCCTTCGAGCTTGCGATCGCTGAAGGGCGCAAACGCGTCCACTGCGCGACCAAATCCAACATCATGAAGCTCACTGAGGGAGCCCTCAAGCGCACCTTCGAGAAAGTCAGCCAGGAGTATCCTGAAATCGAAGCCCAGCACATCATCATTGACAACTGCGCCCACCAGCTGGTCAAGAAACCCGAGCAGTTCGATGTGATTGTGACCACCAACATGAACGGCGACATCATCAGCGACCTCACTTCGGCGCTGGTGGGTGGGCTGGGGTTCGCGCCCTCGGCAAATATTGGCAACGATGTGGCCATCTTTGAAGCGGTGCACGGTTCGGCGCCGAAGTACGCGGGCCGCGATGTGATCAATCCGACCGCAGTCGTGCTGTCGGCGGTCATGCTGCTGCGCCACCTGGGCGAGTTCGAGGCGGCAACCAGAATCGAGCAGGCCATTCTGGTCACCCTCGAGGACGGCAAGGTTCAGACCGGCGACGTGGCGGGCTATGATAAAGCAGCGTCCACCACCGCTTTCACCGAGGCCATCATCGCAAACCTTGGCCGAAAGTCTGAGCGATACCAGGTTCGGGAGCACAAGCCGATCAAGCTTCCTGAAGTAGATCCGGCCCCAAACTTCGTCCGACCTCGAGATAGACGGGTGGTGGGTGTAGATATCTTTGTGGAGTCATCGCTCTCGCCCGAGGCGCTTGGAAAGAGCCTCGAGTACCTCGCCGTTGAGACTCCCGCCAGGCTGAAGATGATCTCCAACCGGGGAACCAAGGTCTACCCCTCGACCGGCGCGATCACCGACTGCGTGGACCACTGGCGCTGCCGCTTCGTGGTGCGCGAGGCAGGTGCCGACCTGGCGGATGCTGCCGTTCTTGACCTGCTACAGCGTATCGCTGTGGAGCACCGCTGGATGCACCTCGAAAAGCTCCAGGAGTTCGACCAGGTGAGTGGATTCACGATGGCGCAGGGCGAGGATTGAAGCGCGAGATAGAAGGGCACCCATTCACGGAATCCAGAGGCGGCGGAGAGGCGGTTTTCAAGGCAGCCTGGGATGCAGTCCAGTTGAAAACCGCCCGGATACCAGATTCGGAGGGTTTCGCTATCAAAAAGGTGGCAAACCAACCCGACCAACGGGTGTAGTTCCGGGTTCAAAAAATAGCCTCCTGGTGTTCTGGGCCTGGTTTGACAGCCCGGCAGCGGAGTTCGGTCGTCCACACTACCGGAGGCTGGATGTCTCCCCCTGGTCTCTCGCCAATGGTTCTCGTTCACAATACGGGGAAATCCCGACCAACATACTTGATTTATTTTCCATAGCTTGCTAGTTTTGTGCATGTTGCCGGTGAAATGCCTGGACATCATGGGATACCCAGGGCCCTTCACCCACGACACGGTACTTTCTTGCTGTCCCCCAGCTTATGGTTCCCAGCCTGGCCAAACCCATTCCCAAATCGCTGCTGGCAGTAGCTTTACTGGTGGGTTTGGCGGTGACGTTGCCGCTGTTGTATCTGGTACTGCGGGCTGCGGAAGCCGAACCCCATCAACTAATTGAGATTGTCCTGCGCGAACGCAACCTGCTGCTGCTGGCCAACACCCTGGCCCTGCTGGTTGGGGTGACTGTCCTGACCACTCTGCTGGCCTTGCCGCTGGCCTGGATTACCAGTCGAACCAGCCTGCGAGGCAAGCGCATCTGGACGGTTCTGCTGGTGTTGCCGCTGGCGGTGCCCGGGTATGTAGGGGTATTTGGTTTCTTTGGTGCGACCGGTGCAAATGGCTGGTTGGAAAACCTGTTGGGCTTTCCCTGGCCCAGGCCCACCGGCTACCTGGGTGCATTGGGGGTCTTGACCCTCTTCACCTATCCCTACTTGTTCTTGAACCTGCGGGCAGCCCTTATGGGGCTGGACTCAGGGCTCGAGGAATCAGCCCGCAGCCTGGGGTACAAACGCTACGAAGTTTTTTTGCGGGTGATACTGCCCCAGTTAAGACCCGCCCTGTACTCTGGCTGGCTGCTGGTCGGTCTGCACGTCCTGGGAGATTTTGGCGTGGTGAGCCTGGTGCGCTTCGAGACCTTCAGTTATGCCATTTTCCTGCAATACTCCGCCGCATTTGACCGGGTTTATGCAGCCTGGCTTTCCCTGATGCTGATTCTACTCACCGGCAGCCTGCTCCTGCTTGAGGCGCGAATGCTTAAAAACCTGTCCCTTAGCCGGGTAGGGCTCGGCAGCGCAAGGCGGCAAAACCTGGTGAGGTTGGGAGCCTGGACCCTGCCCTCCTATGCCTTGATGGGGCTCTCCCTGGTGGGAGCCCTGATCGTCCCCCTCACCTCCATTTTTTACTGGACCCTGCAGCACCCCGATACGTATGTGGGCGGCCTGGCAGGCATCCTGGAAGCCCTGAAAAACTCGTTGCAGGCTTCGGCTCCGGCGGCTCTGGTAGCAGCCGGTCTGGCGCTGCCGCTGGCTTATCTGGGGGTGCGGTATCCCGGCAGGCTCTCGCGGATGCTCGAGCGCACTGCATACATCGGCTATGCCACGCCCCCCCTGGCCTTTGCTCTGGCTCTGATTTTCTTCAGTTTGCGCGGGGTACCTTTTCTCTACCAGACCCTGACCCTGCTGATCCTGGCCTACGCCTTGCATTTTCTGGCCGAGGCCATCGGCCCCATTCGCAGTGCGCTCTACCAGGCCCCGCCCCGGCTCGAGGAGGCCGCCCGCAGCCTGGGCTACAGGCCGTTGCAAGCCTTCCTCAAGGCCACCTTCCCCCTGTTGCAGCGGGGGGTTCTGGCCAGCATGGCCCTGGTGTTTTTATCCGCTGTAAAGGAACTTCCCCTCACCTTCCTGCTG
>NZ_CALMCQ010000398.1 GCF_937863175.1 uncultured Meiothermus sp.
GATAGTCAGGGCCAGAATCATCAGACCGAAGTTCTGCATTCCTGGAGTCAGGAAGGTGACCAGGGTAGCAACCACCATGGCAACTCCCGACCAGACCATCCCGCTACGGGCAGTTGCCGGTGAGGCCATGCGTTTGAGGCCCAGGATAAAGAGCAGGGCCGTCAGGAAGTAAGCAAGTTCAACAAAGTTTTCCATATGGCTCAACTCTTCGGTTTATCTGGTATGGCTTTTGGTTTACGCTCGAACATCCCCAGCATGCGTTCGGTCACAACATAACCCCCAGCAGCATTGGCTGCACCGAGGATCACTCCGATAAACCCAATGGCTTGCTCAACCGGGGTATCGGCCTTGCCAAGCACTACCATAGCCCCAACCACCACAATCCCGTGGATAAAGTTAGAACCAGACATCAAGGGTGTATGCAGAATTACCGGAACCCGGCTAATCACCTCGTAACCGGTAGCAGCGGCCAGCAGGAATATGTATAAAGCAGCCCACGCAGGATCCATCATCAGCCTCCCACCAGCGCCCTGGTTGGCGCATGGGTTATCTCACCCTGATGGGTGAGCAAAGCTCCAGCCAGGATTTCATCGGTCCAGTCAGGCGCAAGCTGGCTGTCTTTGATCAGCAGCTTGGATAGGTTGTAGAGGTTTTTGGCGTACATCTCGCTGGCATGCACCGAAAGCACGCTGGGTAGATTAAGCGGCCCAACGATTTTGACCCCATTGACTTCGATGGTCTTGCCAGGCTGGGTCAATTCACAGTTGCCACCAGACTCCGCAGCCAGATCCACCACCACAGCCCCTGCGCCCATGCGTTCCACCATGGACTGGGTGATCAGGATCGGTGCGTTGCGACCGGGAATCTGGGCGGTGGTGATGACGGCATCCATGTTGCCCATTTCTCTGGCCAGCGCCTCTTGCTGGAGTTTTTTCTCATCCTCGGTCAGTTCGCGGGCATAACCCCCTTCGCCCTCGGCGCTAATGGGCAGTTCGATGACCTTGGCCCCCAGCGACAGGGCTTGCTCGGCTGCCGCTTTGCGCACATCGTAAGCCCAGACATTGGCGCCGAGGCGGCGAACCGTGGCGATGGCCTGCAAACCTGCCACCCCCACCCCCATCACCATCACCTTGGCAGGGCGGATGGTACCCGCAGCGGTGGTAAGCATAGGAAGGAACCGGCTGCTGGACTGGGCTGCTAGCAAGGCCGCCACATATCCAGCCACCGTGGCCTGCGAGGAGAGCACATCCATGCTCTGGGCCCGGGTGATGCGGGGCACCAGTTCCATGGCCAGTGCGGAGAGGTTGCTGGCTGCCATGGCCTGTACCCTGGCCGGACTGCGATGCGGAGCCATCAACCCCACCACAATGGTTCCAGCCTCGAGCTGCACAAAATCCAGTCGCTCCAAAGGCTGCACGGTAAAAACTACCTGTGCTCCCTTGAACAGTTGATCCCTGGGGACAATTCCGGCCCCCACACTTCGGTACGCCTCGTCGGAGAAATAAGCCTCGGCGCCCGCACCAGTCTCGAGCCTCACGCCCCAACCTTCTTTGAGCAAACGGCCCACCACTTCTGGCGTGAGCGCCACCCGGCGTTCCCCAGCGGCGGTTTCCTTGGGCACTGCGATTTGAACCATCAGACCTCCTTAGATTTGGAAAAACCTATTCCGCACGAAGTATACCAGCGACCGGAAGTGGAGGAACGTCCCGTCGGACTAGAATACTGACTCCGACTCCCGCCGATCAGGAGCATTGACCTCGATTCCCTTTGATCAATACAATCACCCTGGTCGGAAAGGGAGAAGTCATGGAGTTCAAAGACAGGGTCGTCATCATAACTGGGGGCGCCTCAGGGATGGGTGCAGCCGCCGCCAGGGAATTCTCCAAAACTGGAGCCGAAGTCGTTATTGTGGATCGCAATGAGGCGCTGGCTCGAGCAGTCGCGGGCGAAATTGGCGCTGTGTACAAGACCGGTGACGTAAGCAGTTCGGCGTTCTGCGATGCGGCGGTTGCCGAAGCCGTGGCCACTAAGGGCCGGTTGGATGTGCTGGTCAATGCGGCGGGCATCATGGTGCGGGCCAGGGGCGAACACACCAGCGATGAGGAGTGGAACCGCATCCTGGCCGTGAACGTGAGTGGCACTTTTTTCATGTGTCGAGCCGCCATCCAGGCCATGAAGCCCAGGGGTAGCGGCTCCATCGTCAACTTTGGCTCAATCTGGGGTGACCTGGGTGCGGCGGGCGTGGCCGCCTACTGCGCCAGCAAGGGCGCCGTACACAACCTCACCCGCGCACTGGCCCTCGACCACGCCAGGGACGGCATCCGCATCAACGCGGTCTGCCCCGGTGAAGTGAATACCCCTATGCTCCAGTCCGAACGCAAAGAGCCCGTCACGCCCGAACTCCTGATCCGCCTGGCCGACACCGTACCGATGGGTCGCCTGGCCGATCCGGTAGAAATTGCCCACATGGTGCTCTTTCTGGCCTCCGATAAGGCCAGCTACATGACCGGCTCGCTGGTGCTGGTGGACGCGGGGTTCGCAGCCAGGTAAAGCATGTCGAGTGAGCACCCATTGCCAGGCTCTGGTTCGGGATCCTCGTCAGAACACAAGGAGTAGCTATGGAATACCGTAATCTGGGCCGAACCGGCGTGAAGATCGCTCCGCTGGCGCTGGGCACCGACAACATCCTGAACCCCACCCCGGAAGATGTGTCCAGGCGGATGATCCTGCGGGCGCTGGATGAGGGCATCAACCTGATTGACACTTCCAACAGCTACCGTCAGGGCGAGGCCGAGCGGGTGATTGGAGAGGCACTTAAGGAAAGTTGGAGGCGTGATGAGGCTTTTATCGCTACCAAAGCCCACTACCCTACAGGCCCCGGCCCCAACGACTGGGGGAACTCGAGGCTGCACCTGATCCGGGCTTGCGAGGACTCGCTGCGGCGGCTGCAGACCGACCATATTGACCTCTACCAGCTCCACCGCCCGGTCTTTGATATACCCATAGAGGAGACCCTCTCGGCCCTGACCGATCTGGTGCGGCAGGGCCGCATTCGCTACATTGGCAGTTCAACTGCCCCAGCCTGGAAGGTGCTCGAGGGCATTCTGGTCAGCGAATTGAAGGGCTATGTGCGCTTCGTGTCCGAGCAGCCCCCCTACAACCTGCTGGATCGGCGCATCGAGAACGAACTGATTCCCATGGCGCAGGCCTACAACCTGGCGATTCTACCCTGGTCGCCCCTGGCAATGGGGATGCTGGCCGGGCGTTATGCCGACCAGTACCTTAGACCGGAAGGCTCCCGCGCCAGCCTGCGGGGTGGGATTTATGCCGAGCGAGTCTCACCCAGAGCGGTGCAGATGGGCAATCGTTTTGTGAGGCTGGCCCGAGAGGCCGGGCACGACCCCGCCCGGCTGGCCATCCTGTGGGTCAAGGATCAACCCGGTATTACTGCGCCCATTATCGGGCCGAAAAGTGTGGAACAACTGGAGCACCTGCTGCCTGTACTGGATATGAAACTACCGGAGGACATCCGAGCCGCCTGCGATGCACTGGTTCCGCCCGGCAGCGCGGTTGCCAACTTTCACAATTCTGCTTCGTGGATGAAGATGCAGTTAGGGGTCGGCTAAGTATCTCCAGGTTGGGAATTTGCCCTACCCACAGAGGCCTGGCCACGGAGCGGCGTCAAAGCAAACCCCAGCAGTGCACCGCATAAAACCATCCCCGAAATTTCTATCGTGGGCGCACATAGCCTGAGCTGCATTTTGCAGGCCGGGTATCAGCAAACGGAACTCCCTGCCACGGTATCCCGTTCTGCCCATACTTGCCGGGTCGGCTGGATTTGAGCATAACGCTTAAATAACACCCGCTGGCCTATCCTGCAGAAAAGGAGTGGAACATGCGTAAGTTACTATGGGTTTTTACATTACTAACCTTGAGTACAGCAGCCTGGGCCAGGTGCGACCATCCTTTCTTCCCGGTGCGCGAAGGCTGGGTCTGGAGCTACCGATCCAGTGTGGATAACTCGACCTATACTGTTGACATCGCCAACGTTAGCGCCCGTGGTTTTACCCAGCGCCAGACTTTCAAAAACTTTGGCTTTGAGAGCCGCTGGACTTGCGATAGCAGTGGCCTTGCCCAACCCGAGTACATCCAGCCACGGGGCAACCAGGGCGTGCAGATGAACCTCAAAACCCGCAAAGCCAGCGGGGTGGTGATTCCTCAGACCATGCGGGTGGGTGCAACCTGGAGCTACAGCTACGAAGTCAGCGGTGATATGAAACAACAGAACATGACCGTGCAGGTTGAACAAAGCGTCAGCACCACCAACAAGGTGCTTGGGCAGGAAAGCATAACCGTGCCGGCGGGGCGTTTTACTGCCTTTAAGGTCGAGAGCATCATGACTACCAGGGGCAGCATGAAAGTTGGGGGGAACAACGTGCCACTCAATACCACCCTCAAGACCCTTTCCTGGTATGCCCGGGGGGTGGGACTGGTCAAGAGTCAGTTTGAGGGCGGTACCACCGAACTCCTTAGCCTAAAGCGCTAGCCAGACCCAGACCCCCAGGGCAAACAGAGCCGCCAAACCCAACACCGCCCGGAAGAACAGCGCTAGATAGCTGGCCCCAAAAAAGAGCACCGCCCCCACCCCCGCCATCCACGCGCCCGCTACCGAGAGGTGGCGGGCCATTCCATCCAGAAAGCCAGGGAAGTCCACCCGAACGCGCATCAGGTTTTTGTCCAGGTTGGGGTCAATGGTCTGGTTGGCCAGGGTGAAGGCCAGCCAGGCCAGCAGTAGCCCCAGCACCACCAGGATGCCGCCCAGCAGCTCGAGGCCCAGTGCCGAAGAAGGGATTGCTTTCATACCCGTTAGGATAGGGGAACCATGCCCTCCGTTGCTGCCCGCATCTTTTTTGTGCTGCTCCTGGCCTACTTTCTATCCTATTTTTTTCGCGCAACAAACGCAGTCATCTCTCCCGATTTGCAGCAGGAACTGGGGCTTTCTTCCGCCGAGCTAGGTTTGATGACCAGCCTGTTTTTTGTAACTTTTGCTCTGGCCCAGCTTCCCCTGGGCCCCTTGCTAGACCGCTATGGCCCCCGCTTCGTCCATCCGGCTCTGATGCTTATCGGGGCTGTTGGCGCGCTCATCTTTGCCTTTGCCCAGGACATCACCAGCCTCTCGATAGGACGCGCTCTGCTTGGCATTGGCTTTGCGGCGGCATACACGGGTGCACTGAAGGCTTTTTCGCTATGGTTCCCCCCAGGCCGCTACGCCAGTGTCAGCAGCTTGTATGTGGGTATCGGCGCCTCTGGAGCATTAGCCGCAGCAGCCCCCCTGGCCTGGATCAAAGAACAGATTGGCTGGCGTGGAGTTTTTGAGTGGGGAGCCCTGGCAATTGTTCTGGTAGCAGTGGTAGTGGTGTTGGGGGTGCGCAATTCCCCGTCGGGGACATCCATGCCCCGGGGTGGCCCGGCTGGCAATGCCACCCTGATCTGGCGCAGCAGCCAGTTCTGGCGCATGGGCTGGCTGAACTTCATGGTGGGAGGCGGGTTTTTGGCCTGGCAGACCTTGTGGGGCGGAGACTTTCTGTTCAAGACACGCGGGCTGGGGAGCCTCGAGGTGGGGAGTATTTTATTCGCCTTTTCGCTGGCAGCCGTGCTGGGCTTTTTGCTGTGCGGCCCGCTGGCCGACCGGTTTGGCCTGCCCAGGGTACTGCTGTCGGCGGGTATCTGCTTCACCCTGGGGCCTGTCCTGCTGGCTTTGTGGCCCAACATGCCTATCCTGGGGATTTATTTCTGTTATGTGCTGATGGGTTTTTGCGGGGCATTCAACATCTTGAGCCTGGCCCAGGCTCGTCTACTTTTTCCTACCGAACTTACCGGGCGGGCCGTTACGGCGATCAACTTCATGGGTTTCATGGGGGTGTTTTTGCTCCAGTGGGGGATGGGGGTGGTGCTGGGAGCCTCGAGTTATTCGACCGTCCTGCTGATCTGGGCAGTGCTGTTGGTACTGGCGGTGGCCGCCTATGCTCCGCTAGCCATGAACAAACGGCCCGCCACAAGTTGAAAAACCTTTACCCCCCGCTCATAGCCTGAGAACCGGGCAAAGGTATCCTGACCTCATGTCTAGAGTCCACTCGGTTCTGGTACTGGCCTCTTTACTCTTTGTGGCTTGTAACAACCAGCCTCTCCCTCCACCAACCATCGGCGTGAGCCTCACCCCCAGCACACCCTTCAGCCTGGATACGGGCGGCAGCCGTCAGCTGGTGGCCAGCGTGACCAACACCAGCCACACTGCCGTTACCTGGAGCAGCAGCAACCCGGCGGTAGCAAGTGTGAATAACGGTCTGGTCGAAGGTCGGTCCGCTGGGACTGCCACCATCACCGCCCGAAGCCTGGCCGATCCGAGCAGGTTTGGGTCGGTAGGTGTTACCGTGCTCGATCCACCCCCTCCTCCTCCTCCTGGCAGTGGTGTAATCAGTGGAACCGTCAGCATCGCACTATCGAACTCTCAACAAGCCGATCCGCACGCGCCGTTTGTGGACGGTGAACTCATCATCCAGTTTAGACCCCAGGTCAGTCTACAGTCGCTGAGCAGGCTTTCGGTCTCGGGCGCTGAGTTACAACAGGTCAGGCCGCTCGGCCTGGGCCGCACCTTCCTGTACCGGGCCGGTCTGAATCGCGCCGACACCCTGGCAACCTTGCGCCTGCTGCAAAGCCGCAGTGACGTGGAGTACGCCCAGCTCAACTACATTCTGACCACCCAGACCACCCCCAACGACCCCCGCTATGGCGACCAGCGCTGGCATTACGAAACCATCAACCTCCCCCAGGCCTGGGCCATCGAAACTGGAGTATCCAGCCCGGTCACAGTAGCGGTCATTGATGGGGGCATCTCGGCGGGCCACCCCGACTTTGCCGGGAAGCTACTGCCAGGCTACGACTTTTACTCCAATGCCTCCGACGCCGGGGATGGCGACGGGCGCGACCCCAACCCCGAAGATACTGCACCCGGCAGTGATTTTCACGGAACCCATGTGGCCGGTACGGTTGCGGCTGCTACCAACAATAACCTGGGAGTGGCGGGTGTTTCGTGGGGTGCGCGTATCGTTCCGGTTCGTGCGCTGAGCGGCGGCAGCGGAACCCTGGCAGACGTGGCCGATGCTTTGCGGTGGGCTGCCGGCCTAAACGTGGCCGGAGTTCCAGCCAATGCGAACCCGGCCAGCGTGATTAATATGTCGCTGGGCGGGCCCGTCCCCTGCACCAACGCCCCCGCCCTCCAGCAGGCCATCAACGAGGCCAGTGCCAGCGGGGCCATCATCGTAGTAGCAGCCGGCAACACCAGCGTGGATGCCAGCACCTTTAGCCCCGCAGGGTGCAGTGGGGTGATAACGGTCGGGGCTACCAATGCGGCGGGCAACCGGGCCTCGTATTCCAACTTTGGAACCCGCATTGACCTGATGGCCCCAGGGGGCGAAGCTGCCGGGCAGCAGGTCATCAGTACCCTGGGCAGTGGGCAGTACGGGAGGATGGCAGGAACCTCAATGGCTGCGCCGCACGTGGCAGGCGTACTGGCTCTGATGAAGAGCAAGAAGTTCAGTCTGACCGCTGCCGAGGGGCTCAGCATCCTCAAAGGCACTGCTCGGCCCCTGAGCAACACCCAGTGCAATCGCCCCAGTGGTACGGAATGCGGACCCGGGCTCATAGATGCCAGAGCCGCAATGGACAGGCTCCATGATCCGCCACCCAGATCACTGGTGCTCTCGGCTACCCCCAACGCCCTCACCCTGAATACCGGAACTAGCAGCCAGGTGACCATCGGCATCAGCCGGTTCAACTTTAGCGAGCCGGTGGCGCTAAGCCTGAGCGGACAGCCCGGCGGTACCACCCCCAGCTTCAGTCCCACCAGTCCCGTCGCGGGCAGCAGCACCACTCTGACCATCCCGGCAGGAAGCACCCCAGGAACCTATACCCTAGTGATCAGCGGAAGCGCCAGTGTGGGGGGACAAAACGTTCAGGGAGAAACCAGGGTCACGCTGACGGTGGTGCAGCCCCCCGCCACCCCTCCACCTACCCAGAACATCCAGGGCACACGCATCTACTTCGATGCCGTGCTGCGCGAAACCCCCACCCTTAGCTTGCTGCTGGATTTTAGTCCGCTCGAGGTTACCCAGACTGGCATTCAGGCCCCCTATAGCCGCAACCACCTCTCCACCCAACAACTGATGGGATACCGGATTTCGGCCTGGAAGGATGTGAACAACAATGGAACTCAGGATGTGGGCGACCTTTTCGGCTGGTTCAAAGCCAATGGCAGTATTGCCAGCGTGATGCCCAGCGCCAGCAACATCAACCTGGTGCTCGAGCCTGTCCTCTCCACCACCCTAACCCGCGAAAAGTGGCTTCGGCAAATGCGTCAGGAACTGCCTTCCCGATAGAATAGAACTCGCGTATAGCTTGTTTTTGGGCCGCTTAGCGGTGATACGGCTCCCCCTTTTTGAGGGTTTCCACCCGGTAAAGCTGCTCCAGCAGCACCACCAGTGCCAGCTCATGCTGCAGGGTGAGCTTAGACAACGCCAGAAGCCAGTCGGCGGCCTGGCGCACCACCGGGGGGTGGCCTTCGGCCCCGCCAATCAGGAAGGCCGCGCCCTTTTCGGCCTGCATCTCCCAGGTCTCGAGCCGGCCCTTGAAGCCCAGCGTATCCACCAGCTCCCCCCGTTCATCGAGCACCACCCGCCTGTAGCCCTCGGAGGCTTCCAGCAGCCGCTGACCCTCCTGAGCGGATGTGCCTTCCTTAAGGTGGATCAGCTCGAGCCGGGTGTACCGCTGCAAGCGCCCAAGATACTCCTCGAGCCCTGCGCGGGCAAAGCCCAGTTTTGGTTTTCCGATCACACAAATTCGCAGTTTCATGGAGCGATTCGCCTGAGCTGGTTTGATTTTACTCCTGCCATTACGCGGCCATAAGTCGTTTGACCGCATTCACAACCAGGAAAACCCGCTATAATCTTCTGTACCAGGAGGTTTTGGTATGGGGAGTGAGAGCCTGGTGTTTTCGGCCATTATCTGCACACCCAAAACCTCGAGCCCGGTATACCAAAACCCACACGCAGACCTCCATAGGCGGGGGTCTTTTTGGTTTTGCCGGGTTCTGGCTATTCCCCGAAGCGATCCTTACCCAGGGCCGCACGGACTTCCAGGCCCTTACCCAGGGCTTATCTGGTCGGGCAGGCTGGTAAACCCGGCAGGCCAGGAGGAAACATGGTTCAAGAAAAAGTACGGTTCCAACCCTTTAGCGGTGAACCCGTCCGGCTGATAGACGAGCAGGGCCACTGGATTGCAGGCTTCGAGCATGGGCTGCCGCCCGATCTGTTGCGCCGCTTCTACCGCGATATGCTGGCCGCACGAATACTGGACGAAAAACTGATCATCCTGATTCGCACCGGCAAGACCAGTTTCGTGGCCCCTCACTCGGGCCATGAAGGGGCCCAGGTCGGTATCGCCCACGCGCTGCGCAAAGGCCACGACTGGCTATTCCCCTACTACCGGGACATGGGCTTGATGCTGGCGATGGAGCTGCCCCTGGTGGAAATTTTTGGCCAGACCCTGGGCAACGCCGCCGACCCTGCCAAGGGCCGCCAGATGCCCTCGCACCCCGGCTCCAAAAAACTGAACATATTTTCGGTCTGTTCGGCCATCGCCTCGCATATTCCCCCCGCCGCCGGGGCTGCTATCAGCATGAAGCTGCGCCGAACCGGTCAGGTTGCGGTCTGCACCTTTGGCGATGGGGCCACCAGCGAAGGCGACTGGCACGCTGGCATCAACTTTGCAGCGGTACAGGGCGCTCCGGCGGTCTTCGTCTGTCAGAACAACCGTTATGCCATCAGCGTGAACATCTCGAGGCAGACCGCATCCGAAAGTATCGCCATCAAGGCCCATGCTTACGGCATTCCTGGCTACTACGTGGACGGCATGGATGTGCTGGCCAGCTACTTTGTGATGCAGGAGGCCATCGAGCGGGCCAGGGCCGGACACGGGGCCAGTCTGGTAGAACTGGTGGTCAACCGCTTTGGCCCCCACTCCTCCGCCGACGACGACAGCCGCTACCGCAGCCGCGAGGAGCTGGCCGCCGAGCGCCTGCACGACCCCCTGGTGCGCTTCCAGCGCTTTTTGGAAAAGCAGGATTTGTGGGATGCCAACTGGGCCAACGAGCTAGGCCTGGAAATCTCCAAGGAACTCGAGGCCGCCCTGCAAGAGGCTCTGCAAACTGGGGAACCCGACCCGCTCGAGATGTTTGATGATGTCTTCGCGGCCCGCCCCTGGCACCTTGAAGAGCAGCGCCGGTTGGTGGCGGAGGAATTGCGCTAAAGCGCATCTAGGGTCAAGCGCCGAGAGTCAAGCGTCTCCGCTCTTTTGACTCTATGCCCTCGACTCTGGACACTGGACAGGAGGTAATATGCCAACCATGACCATGATCCAGGCCATCAATACCGCCCTGGACGAAGAGATGAGCCGCGACGAGCGGGTGCTGCTGCTGGGTGAGGATGTGGGCAAGCGCGGGGGCGTTTTTCTGGCCACCGAGGGCTTGCAGCAAAAATACGGCCCCGACCGGGTGATGGACTCTCCCCTTTCCGAGGCCGCCATTCTGGGAGCAGCGGTGGGGCTAGCAGCCCACGGAATGCGCCCGGTAGCCGAGATTCAGTTTGCCGATTATGTGTTTCCCGGCATAGACCAGTTGTTTTCTCAGGCCGCCAAACTGCGCTACCGCTCGGGCGGTCAGTTTACTGCGCCCATGGTAGTGCGGATGCCAACCGGCGGCGGCGTGAAGGGTGGCCACCACCACTCCCAGAGCCCCGAGGCCCATTTTGCCCACACCGGCGGCCTGAAAGTGGTGGTGGTCTCGACGCCCTACGACACCAAAGGGCTGCTCAAGGCTGCGATCCGCAACGACGACCCGGTGGTCTTCCTGGAGCCCAAGCGCCTCTACCGCGCCACCAGGGAAGAGGTGCCCGGCGACGACTACCTGATTCCTATAGGCAGGGCCGCCATCCGACGCGAGGGAGCCGATATTTCCCTAATTTCTTACGGCGGCCCCATGGTGGAGACCCAGAAAGCCGCCGAGGAGATGGCAGCAGCCGGTATAGACCCCGAGGTCATTGATCTTCGCACGGTGATGCCCTGGGACAAGGAAACCGTGCTGAACTCAGCCGCCAAAACCGGGAGGGTACTGATGATTTCCGAAGCCCCGCGCATGGCCAGTGTGGCTTCGGAAGTAACTGCGACGGTTTCGGAAGAGCTGTTCGACCAGTTGCTGGCCCCGCCCATGCGGGTCACCGGGTTTGATATCCCCTACCCGCTAGCCCAGGACAAGCTCTATATGCCCACCGTGACGCGCATCCTCAATGCCGCAAAGAAGCTTCTGGATTACTGATCGCTACAAGGAGTCCCCATGCCCAAAGAAGTGGTTTTACCCGAACTGGCCGAGTCTGTCGTCGAAGGTGAAATTCTCCGGTGGCTGATCAACGAAGGCGACCTGCTGAAGAAAGACCAGCCCTTTGTGGAGGTCATGACCGACAAGGTCACGGTGGAGCTGCCCAGCCCCCACGAAGGGGTTTTGTTACAGAAGCTGGTCAAAGAGGGGGATGTGGTGGCCGTCCATGCCCCTATCGCCATCATTGCCGAACCCGGCGAGGTGGTGGCCCCCATCAGCGACAGGAAGCCAGCGCCTGCTCCCAGCGTACAAGCACAAGAAGAACGCTCGATTGTGGAACCGGGCCAGGTGGTGGAAGACGATGGGGCCAGCCTTTCCTTGTTCAAACCCGACAGCAAAGCCGAGCAGGTGAAGAATCCCTTTGCCAGAACCAGCCCGTCTTCGACTCCCCCGGTGCAGGCTGGAGGGGTCGCAACCATGAGCCCCCAGGGTCGGATTGTCGCCGTTCCGGCAGCCCGCAAGCTGGCCCGTGAGATGGGTCTGGACATCGCCCATATTCCTGGTTCCGGCCCCAACGGGCGAGTGCGGGTGGAGGATGTCAAAACGTAC